>NZ_JBFRRH010000031.1:0-109899 GCF_041472995.1 Vibrio sp. 10N.261.46.A3
TCAAGTTGATTCGGTATAGACAGGTAAATGAAGCGGTTTAAACATCTGTGCTACGGATTAGACATTTGCGCTGCGGTTTAGACACAAGCACAGCGGATTAGCTACAGGTACAGTAGATTAGCCATCAGTGAAAAAACAACGAGCGTGTTTCTAATCACACAGGTTTACAGTAAAAGACAAACAAACTCATTCGCGGTCAACCTTAAAACCCGACTCATCGCCATACAACGGCTAAGGTGAAAAGATAGGTAAAAAGAGGTAACTAGGCAGAATTACGACTATAGAAAAGCCACAATTGGTTTCAAAACCTTCCCTACTGACTCGATTGAATAGTAAAGCACCGTTTTCCGGCAATTTATTTGTGATCTGGGTTGCACGCGTACCGCATACTATCAGATACTGAACAAAACTAACCTTCAGCCACAGTAAACGTTCCGCGCTTGCTGTTCAGGAAATTCAATGAGTTCAGATAATCAGCCGACCTACTTCTTTTTCGATTACGAAACTTGGGGCGTTAGCCCAGCAAAAGACCGTCCGAGTCAGTTTGCGGGTGTTCGTACCGACCAAGATTTCAATGTTATTGGAGAGCCTCTGGTTATCTATTGCCAACCTCCTGCTGATTACCTCCCTGCACCTGAAGCTGCGTTGATCACCCGCATCACACCACAAAAAGCGGCTTCACAAGGTCTCCCTGAACCGGAGTTTATCGCTAAGATCCATGCTGAGTTAGCGAAACCAAACACCACAAGCCTTGGCTACAACAGTATTCGATTCGATGATGAAGTAACGCGTTACACCTGTTACCGAAACTTCATCGACCCATATGCGTGGAGCTGGCAGAACGGCAACTCTCGTTGGGATCTATTAGATGTAATGCGCGCTGTTCACGCACTGCGTCCTGAAGGCATTGTTTGGCCAGAGAACGAAGAAGGTTACCCAAGCTTCAAACTGGAACACCTATCTGTGGCAAACGGCATTGAACATGAGAACGCGCACGATGCGATGGCAGATGTTATTGCGACCATCGAGTTAGCGAAGAAGCTGAAAGCTGCACAACCTAAGATGTTCGATTACCTTTACAACATGCGTCATAAGCGTAAGCTGAATGACCTGGTTGATATTGTAAACATGACACCATTGATGCACGTTTCAGGCATGTTTGGCCGTGACTGCAACTACACCAGCTGGATTGTGCCTATGGCTTGGCACCCAACCAATCAAAATGCCGTTATCGTGGTTGATTTAGCCAAAGATCCAAGCCCACTGTTAGAACTGGATGCTGATGAACTCAGAGAAAGGCTCTATACCAAACGCAGTGAACTGAGTGAAGACGAACTACCCGTACCCATCAAATTGGTTCAACTGAACAAGTGCCCTATTCTTGCTCCAGCCAAAACGCTGACGGCTGAAAATGCCGAAACCATCGGTATCGATCGCCAACAATGCTTGAAGAACTTGGCACTGCTGCGCGAACATCCAGAGATCCGCGAAAAACTGATCGGCCTGTACTCACAAGAGCGCGAGTACGAAAAGAGTGATGATGTTGATACACACCTTTACGACGGTTTCTTTTCACCTGCTGATAAAACAGCGATGAACATCATTCGTGAAACTGACCCGAACAACTTGGCAGCTTTGGATATCACCTTCAGTGACGAACGTATTAAACCGTTACTGTTCCGTTACCGTGCGCGTAACTTCCCATGGACGCTCGACGAAGCTGAGCAATTGAAATGGGCGAACCATTGTCGTGAGTTTTATGAGTGCCGTTTAGAAGAGTACATGCTCAACCTTGAAAACCTCGCGCACGAACATGAAAGCGACGAGAAGAAAATGGCTATCTTGAAGGCGGTTTATCAATACGTAGAAAAGTTAGCTAGCTAATTCCATTATCAAGAGACGTAACACTTTGAAAGAAAGATTGATCCAACTGGTTTACTGCCTAATCTCCTTCACCTTAATCATAGGTGCACTTACAGCAGGTAACGCGTTACAGCACTTTTTGGATACCTCAATCCCAGGCAGTATTTTTGGCATGTTGATTCTGTTTGCCGCCATGGTGATTGGTATTGTTCCTTCGCACTGGGTACAACCCGGTGCAAGCTTGATTATCCGCCTAATGATCTTACTGTTTGTTCCAATCAGTGTTGGGTTGATGGATCACTTCGACATGCTAATCGCGAACGCATTGCCAATTATGGCGAGCGCCGTTGGTGGCACGTTGTTGGTGTTAGTGTCCTTGTCATGGTTCTTAGACCGCTTGCTTTCGAGAGGTAACTGATCATGTGGATTCTACTCACCATCGTGGTATTCCTATTTGCTCGCTGGGTAAGTCAAAAAGTAAACTCGCCGCTGTGTAACCCCCTGCTTATCAGCATTGGTATCATCATTCCGATTCTCACGTTCTTTAGAGTACCGTTTGAGACTTACTATGCTGACAACACTTGGATTACCTACATGCTGCAGCCTGCGGTTGTTGCACTTGCTTACCCACTTTATGAACAACTACCTCAAATCAGAGCCAACTGGCGCATCATTACCTTTGCTTGCACGCTAGGCAGTGTGATGTCGATGACAACAACGGCATTAATCGCAGTGGCTTTTAAAGCGGACTTAACTTTGATTGCGAGTTTATTAGGTAAATCAGTCACCACGCCAATTGCGATGGAAGTATCGAGCCATTTGGGTGGTGAAGCAGCGATTGCGGCAATACTGGTATTGATTGTTGGTCTGTTTGGGGCAATTTTTGCTTATCCAATCTACAATCTCATTGGTATTAAGAGCCCGATCGCCCGTGGTTTAACCATGGGTACCGTGTCTCACGCTTTAGGCACCGCGACTTGTGCGGAAAAGAATCAGGAAGATGCAGCATTCAGTTCTTTGGCTCTTGTGCTTTGTGGCGTCATTACCTCGATCATCGCACCGAGTATATTTTCGCTCGTGGTTTGGTTCTATTCTTAACCTAAACGATCACTACGCGATCCAGCCCAACCAGAATGCTGTTTATTACAGTGTCTGTTTGGGCTTTTTATTCGCATTTATTTAGCAATAGCAGTCAAGTCACGGTCTTTTACGAGCACTAAGTGCGATATCAGCTGTATAAATGGCTCTTGTAATCGATTTCAAGTGTGACCTCACTCTAATTATGCAAACCAATGTAACAACAACAATCCAATAGCGATCTTTATCACAGAAAATTCCTGAACAATGCATAAACTTAAAGCCTAAGGTCAATTAAGGATTCAACATGAACAGTCGTATTACCCTGGCGCTGGAAAGTGCTCCATCATCAATGAAAGCGCTTTTGAGTGACATCGTATTAGCAGACAACTTTGACGCGACATTGTCTCCAGAACAATTTGCTAGCCTACTGCAAGCAAGTGGTCTAGCGGATGACGAACTACGTATTGCGCTACTTCCTTTTGCCGCAGCGTATTCTTACGCTCCGTTATCTGACTTTTATGTTGGTGCAATCGTGCGTGGTTTGTCTGGTACTCTGTATTTTGGTGCAAACCTTGAAATCGCTGGTGCTCAACTTGGTCAAACCGTTCACGCTGAGCAATCTGCAATCAGCCACGCTTGGATGAAAGGCGAGCAAGGTATCTCAGATATCACCATCAACTTCAGCCCTTGTGGTCACTGTCGTCAATTCATGAACGAACTGACAACAGCAAAAGAACTTAAAGTTCAGCTGCCACAACGTGATGAAATGTCTCTGCAAGAGTACCTACCAGACTCGTTCGGCCCTGCTGATTTAGGTGTGACAACTGGCCTAATGACAAAGCTTGATCATAAGTACACGACCGAAGAAACAACGCCTATTGTTGTAGAAGCGCTAGCAGCACTAAACCGCAGCCATGCTCCTTACACCAAAAACCTAAGTGGTGTTTCACTACAACTGACATCGGGTGAGATTTTCACGGGTGCTTACGCAGAAAATGCAGCGTTCAACCCGAGCCTACCACCTCTGCAAGTCGCGTTAATTCAACTTAAACTGGCTGGCTTCGATTTCGAACAAATTGAAAGTGCTGCTTTGGTTGAAATCGCAGAAGGTAGCATCAGTCACCTAGCGGATACGCAATCTACATTAGAAGCGATTAATCCCGACATTCCAGTGACTTACTTAGCAATCTAAACACACCTTATTAACAAAAATTTAAATAAGCAGCCCTATTTAACAGGGCTGCTTTTTTTATGCCTGTAATTAACGCAACAACTTGCGCAAACGTTTGCTTTTGTCATTGAAATAAGTATGATCACCCCGTTTTCAATCAATCGTTCAAAAGATCGGAAGGAATTTCTATGTTTGGTACTGCTACTCGTGAAAATGCTACTCGTGTACTTCTATTAGGTTCAGGTGAACTCGGCAAAGAAGTTGCTATCGAGTGCCAACGTTTAGGTTTGGAAGTTATTGCTTGTGACCGTTATGCAGACGCACCAGCGATGCAAGTTGCGCATCGTAGCCATGTATTAGACATGTTAGACGGCGATGCACTTCAAGCGATCATTGAACTAGAAAAGCCAGATTATGTGGTTCCTGAAATTGAAGCTATTGCCACCAGCAAGTTGGTAGAGCTAGAAGCGCAAGGCTTAAATGTCGTTCCAACTGCGAATGCGACCAAGCTAACGATGAACCGCGAAGGTATCCGTCGTCTAGCGGCAGAAGAGTTGAAACTGAGCACTTCTCCTTACCGCTTTGCAGACACCTTTGAAGATTTCTCAACCGCTGTTGAATTCGTGGGCATGCCTTGCGTTGTTAAGCCAGTAATGAGCTCTTCAGGTAAAGGTCAAAGCGTTATCAAAACAGAAGAAGACATTCAGAAGTCTTGGGACTACGCACAAGAAGGCGGTCGTACTGGTGCGGGTCGTGTGATCGTTGAAGGCTTCATCGACTTTGATTACGAGATCACGCTTCTAACCGTTCGCGCAGTCGACGGTGTTCACTTCTGTGCACCTATCGGTCACCGCCAAGAAGACGGTGATTACCGTGAATCATGGCAGCCACAAGTGATGTCAGACAACGCACTTAAAGCCGCGCAATACACGGCTGAACAAGTGGTTAACGCACTAGGTGGTCACGGCATCTTTGGTGTCGAGCTGTTTGTTAAAGGCGATCACGTTATCTTCAATGAAGTATCCCCTCGCCCACACGATACTGGCTTAGTGACATTGATGTCTCAAGACTCATCTGAATTCGCACTGCACGTACGTGCCTTTACTGGTATGCCGATCAAATCCATCACGCAATACGGCCCTTGTGCATCAGCGGTTATCCTTGGCCAAGGCACTTCAAACAACATTCGTTTTGAAGGTCTTACAGAGGCGCTAGACGCACCACAAACACAAGTTCGCCTGTTTGGTAAGCCTGATATCGATGGCCGCCGTCGTCTAGGTGTGGCGCTTACTCGTCGTAACAGCACTGAGACAGCGATTGAAGATGCCATTGAGAGCGCGTCAAAAGTAAAAGTGATTTACTAACCTGCTATTCAATTCTGAACAATCACGAGTTCAAATCTGAACAATAAAAAAGACGGGCTATCGAGCCCGTCTTTTTGTTGGTGTTATCTGTTCGCTTAACTAAGCAGACTGAACTTAAGCGTCTGACTCAATCAAATACACTTCTTCACAGAAGCGAGACAAGCCTTTCTTCGCAATCTTCGGATGTTCATCGTCCGCTATATCTTGGTTCAACAATGTGATTTTGTATCCTGAGAACAACTGATCGATCTCTAGTTTAGGCACGCTAAACGGAGGCCCTGCCATCTCGCTTTGGTCGTAATCTAGAGTCACCAGAAGGATCTTACCGCCCGGTTTCAACAGTTGTTTCAAACGCTCTACATACTGCACTCGCATCTCTTCAGGCAATGCGACTAAAGACGCGCGATCATAAATGGTGTCGACAGGCTGGATTGGCGCTGAGAAGTAATCGCCTGTGTAGATGTTCAGTTCATCGAATTGGTAGAGCTCGTGCTGACCGCTAATTTGAGTCACAGTCGGGGTGTAAAGGTGCTCTGCAAAAAATGCGCGAACCGCAATCTGACTTAACTCGACACCTTGAACATCTTCATGCTTTGAAGCTAGCCAAATCAGATCTTCACTTTTGCCACAAAGTGGAACAAACACACTCTTCTCGTAGCTAGGCTCAGTCTTTTCCCAAAATTTAATCAGAAGTGGGTTTACATCTTCGAGGTGGAAACCAATTTGGTTGGCTGCCCATTTATTGTGCCAAAATTCAGGATTATTCATCTTTCGTTCATGTTAAACAGTCATAATGCAAGGGTACAGTATAGAGAGGTAAGAGCAACCTTAGCTTGGTTTAAAGTACCAAATTGCTTTCGATAAAATCAGAAACTGGCTTAGTTCAAAGTTCTGATAATTGCGGAACTAACGCTTGGATTATTTGTCTATATCTTCACATTTTAAAGCAATATTAAACGTTAGAGTTGGTTTCTGTCTTAGCTAGCCCCATTTAATATGTAGTGAGTTTAGTTAAGCTGTTTTTACTCTTGTGCGTTACTGGTTACCCCTTTTGACTACCCGTTTTTTGTAACCTTGTATTTTGGAGTTTGAATGAGTGTATTTCTCCGTACGACGGCCCTAATGCTTCTAGTATTGAGCCGAGCGCCTGCATTCGCAGCAGCACCTGTTTCAACAAGTTCAACTGATCAAACGCGCACTCCTGCGCAAAACCAAGTATCTTCAAACGTATTCCGCCATAGTTTGAGCGGCCTTTACGGCATCAAAGCCTTCGACTCACGCCCGACTCAGCCTTACACCGACTTCGATATTCTGTACAGCAAAGCGCATCAAGGCCAAGCTGAACTAGAAACTATCTGTAAAAGTACTGCCCTACTCACCAATTCTGAAGCACTATTTGCTGGCGTTAAATCTCAAGCTCGTGCAGAAGAAAAAATCGCCCTTGAGCTTGATGGTGATGTGACAAAAATTACCGACTTAGCCCGTGCAACTATCATCGCGAACGATGTCGAGAGCTTGGTTGAAGTTTACGAAGCGTTAAGCCGTGAAGCAGACGTTGTTAAGCTGAAAAACAAGTTTAAATCACCAGCTGACTCTGGCTACCGTGACCTTAACTTGTTGGTTCGTTTACCTAAAACCAACATCATTGCAGAGGTTCAACTCCACTTAAAAGCGATTGCTGATGTGAAAAGTGGCCCTGAGCACGAGCTGTACGAAATTATCCAAGGTATTGAGCGTCACGCAATTGCAGAACATCGCCCAATCAACGATATCGAAGCGGCACAAATTAATAGCCTAAGACGCCAATCTTTAGAGCTTTATCAACAAGCATGGCAACCATACATCACAACGCACATTAAAGCGGCTTAATCACTGACTAAGCAATTATCATAAACAAGAACGACAAAGGGCTGCATAATCGCAGCCCTTTCTTTTATCCATCGTTTTACTTATCGTTATCTACTGTTTTGCCCACCGAACCTCGTAGAGACCAACTTAGCCAGTACCCAGAGAAAGCGCACCTACTGGTGATAATACTCTTTAGTGCGATTGTATAAGTCCAATGGCTTCAACGTACCATAGAATGCGGCTACGTCTTGTAGGTCTTCATCTGAAAGGTGTTTGACCACCGACTGCATGTACAGATCTTGGCGCTCATCACTTTTAAAATCACGCAGCTGTTTAAGAATGTACCCAGCTTTCTGACCTTTGATATTCGGATAAGATTGTACGAAGGGAATAATTTTGTCGCCATGACACTGGCTACATAGATTTTGAACCAACTTCTCACCTGATACTAAGCTAGGTATGTAATCTTTGGTGATTACCTTGCTATCGACAAGCGTTTCAACCTCAGTTTTAGCTTCCGCTTCAAGCTTCGGCGCTGGTTCCGACTCTATTCCTAATGATTCGACTCGCGAGGCAACTTTATCTTCAGTGCTCGGCTGTTCATCAGTACACGCCGACAGCGACAAAACTATTGCTGCCACGGCTATCGCAATAGCTCCATTCACAAGAGAGGTTCTGATCATTGGCTATCTCCCGGCATAGGTGGCATCAAAGCGCTATCAATAGGCTTACGACGATACTTGTTCATATCGATGCCTTTGTCTTGATAATAGGTACTGAGGTAATCCAATACCGGGTCCCAAGTATCAGACAGATCCCACAGCCCTTGAGTGTCGACCATCCACTGAATGGTTTCACGCCATTGCTCTCTGTTGCCGCTATTCTGAGCGACGATTAAGCTGGTATGGCAGGCGTTACATTGCCCTTTCACGGTCTCCCAACCGGGTGCCATGATCAGACCCGACGCTTTATCTACGCCGTAGTACTCTTTTGGGTTCTCTGGAATGTCTTCAGCATTAACGAGCATCGACGTTAATAAGCTACACACCAATGCCGCTCTCATTATGCCTTTACGGTAACTGCGTTTGCTGGCAGGAGTTGAGTCTGCATGAAATGACTGGCCATCAACCAAATTGGTAAGCTTAGAACTGCCATCAATAGGCTTATTGGAAATAGACAGCATTACGACACTCTTACTGCGATACGGTGGCAACCATTAAACAGATAACCTTTAGGATTCCATTGCGGTTGCACGACTGGCTGGCTATCGCCTTCGCTATCGGTCGCCTTCGCCCAGATCTCATAATAGCCTGTCATTGGAAGGTCTAGATCGGCTTCCCATTGTTGCCACGCGCCCTTGTTTACCGGCTTATTCAGCTTTGCATCATGCCAAGTGGTGCCGTAGTCGTAACTCACTTGCAGCTTCTCAACAGTTCTTAACCCAGCCCAAGCATGACCACTGACTTTAACCTTCTTACCGAGGGCAAACTCTGTACCACTTTTTGGAAAAGTAATCAGCGACTTCACAATCATCTCTTCAATGATTCGGAAATCTTTGTTATCCACTTTCTCACCCGGAGCGATTGGGTTCTTAGGCACTTGATAAGCAGGAGCCGCCATCTTGTGCCCATCATGAATCTTGTTTCGAATACTGATGCCTGTTGTGCATTTCTGAGAAACAGAAGCCGGTCGACCGCCAAATACCGTTCGTAGCGGATAACCATGGAGATATGGGATCGGCTCGCCATTCATTTCCCATGCAATCAAGGCGTTATCGTTCATCGCCGCTGCAATAGGAACGCCACGTGAAATTGCCTCACCTTTACCACTCAAGTGCTTATCAAAGCCATGGTTACCGACGTAAACCGCATCATCTTTAATGCCACAGTCTTTAAGCACATCACTCAACAACACACCTGTCCACTGTGAACAATAGACACCAGCATTGTTCCATTGATTGCCTTTAGTGCTCGGATAAAAATTGTTACGGCTGTTACCGCCACACTCCAATACTAGGCTTTGCGTGTGATGTTTAAACTTAGATTTGAGCTCAGCTATCGTGTAGGTTTTACTCTGTTTTACCGATTCACCTTTCACTTCAAAGGTCCAAGTATCTGGGTCCATCTCCGTAAAATCTGGCATCAAACCATTCCAACGAACAAAGGGAACATCTGCAGGAGTCACAGCAGGCGCAAGCATACTTTCTGGCGGATACGCATTTAAAGGGTTGGTATTTAAAACGGTGTAGTAATCCGGTAGATCTTCTGCTTTTGCCCACGTTAATGCATTGATGTCCAGTGCTGCTAAGCCTTCAGGGCGATTCGCGGCAAATACCCACGACACCGGCAATGCAGATACTGCGGTTGCTGAAAGCGCGGCTTTAAGGAACTGTCTTCTATCTAAACTCATTGTGGTGACCCTGTGTTGTTCAGTTGGTAAAAGTAATTAGCTAACTTCTTGATGTCTTCTTCTGACAATAGTTGCGCGACTTTGGACATCGTTTTGTCCTCACGCTTACCACTTTTAAAGTCAGTCAGTTGCTCAGTAAGGTAGACTTGGTTTTGCCACTTAAGGTTGGGGATAGAGGGAAACGAGGTATCGTTGTTACTGCCATGACAAGCAATGCACATATTGGCGAGTTGCTGGTACTCAGCTGCCGAAGCGACAGTCGATAAAAAGAGTAACATCAAAGCTAAAGCGGACTTACGCAAAGCTTCTCCTTAGATTTAGATCAACAAAATAGATTAACTGGCTGTTTATTAAGCACATTACAGCAAATCACTCGGCCGATTTAAATTCAATTAGATTTAACCTCTGTTCAATTTCACTGAACAGATTTAAAAAACCAATAAGATACACTTAATTCATACTCTCTAGCTGTCCATTTTAAATGTATGGTTTATCTTTTATTCCAACTCCTCTCATCTAACTTAGAAACAGACCGATCGTAGTCAGTTCAAATAAGTCACAAATATCTGGGTGATTGCTCTTTATCCCTTTAAGTATTTTTGCTTAGATACAATTTCAACTATCTGACAATTAAAGGGATTTCGTCATATGAAAATCAAAACATCTGCGATTTTCGTGCTCTCCGCTCTAGCGCTACCTTCTAATGCCAATGAATGTGGTGAGTTCACGATAGCCGATATGAACTGGAACTCGGCAAGCCTAATAGCACACGTAGACCAATTTATTCTTAATGAAGGTTATGGCTGCGACGCACAACTTATCCCCGGAGATAGCGTTCCAACGGGTACCTCTATGATCGAAAAAGGTCAGCCAGATGTCGCACCCGAACTTTGGACAAACGGAATCAAAGAAGCACTCGACAAAGGCGTAGCGGATAAACGGTTACGTTATGCAGGTAAGTCGCTGGTTAATGGGGGTGAAGAAGGATTTTGGGTCCCGAACTACCTTGTTGAACAGTATCCGGAGCTCACGACTATCGAAGGTGTGATTAAAAACGCAAAGCTGTTTGAACACCCAGAAGATGATGAGAAATTCGCGTTTTACAGCTGTCCAGCGGGTTGGACTTGTCAGATTACCTCCGGTCACCTGTTCGATGCGCTTAAGTTAGAAGATCACAATTTTGAAATGGTTGATCCCGGCTCAGGCGCCGCTTTGGCAGGTACGATAGCGAAAGCTTACGAACGCAAAAAAGCATGGTTTGGATATTACTGGTCGCCTACGCCTGTGCTAGGTAAGTATGAGATGGTTAAAGTTGATTTTGGTAGCGGTATCGACGTCGAGGAATTTCGAAACTGCACGACTCAACCTGACTGTGAATCACCTAAAGTAACCATGTTCCCACCAGCGCCGGTTCACACGGTAACAACGGAGAGCTTCGCAACTAGCCAGCCTCTTGCCTACGAATACTTCCAGAAACGTGGTTTCACCAATCAAAAAATGAGCCAGATGTTAGCTTGGATGGAAGAAAATCAAGCGGATGCAGAAGAAGCTATGTACTACTTCTTAGAAAGCTCTCCAGAAGTTTGGAAGCCTTGGGTGTCTGAAGAGATCGCAAGTAAGGTTCAACAAGCCCTTTAGAGCGAAGATTCAAAGGCAGAAGCCTAGTCTCTGTTTTAGCATCTAAAGTAAGTTCGTTACGGGGAACAGAAAGAAGATGGAGTTTGAGAGTTTGAGAGTTTGAGAGTTTGAGAGTTTGAGAAAGATTACTCGAAGTTAGAGAAATGCGTTTCGCTTAAACTCTATGCAGATACAAAAAGACCACGCTAGGCGTGGTCTATTGCTTGGCTACTTCTCGATTTTAATATTTTCAACTCGGGCCTTTAGTTTTTGTCCCGGTCTGAAAGTAACAACACGTCGAGCAGAAATTGGAATGTCTTCACCAGTTTTCGGGTTACGACCAGGTCGCTCGTTTTTCTCGCGAAGATCAAAATTACCAAAACCAGACAGTTTTACCTGTTCGCCATTTTCGAGTGCTTTACGAACTTCTTCGAAAAACACCTCAACCGTTTCCTTGGCATCCCGCTTGCTGTATCCGAGTGTCTCAAACAGGTTCTCAGCCAAATCGGCCTTCGTGAGTGCCATAAAACTTTCCTCAAAGCTATGTTAAACATTGCTACTATCGTGAGTAGCGCCAAAGCATTTACCCTATTCAATCAATGAGATAAGGTCATTTACAAGGAAAGTGTATGCCAAGCTTCTGATTTTCGCCAACTTTTTTATCTTAACTATTTAATTATTCTTTCAAATCAGAAAGATAACTCGCTTCAAAATTCACATATATAGCTAAAAACCATCTACTCAACAGCCACCAAATGGAGTTATATTCTATATAAATAACACTTGGTAGAATTTAAAACTTTAGCGATCTAAATAATAATTTTTGAGACTTTTCTCCGATACCCAATAAAATCAGCCACTTGATTTGATATGGGACTCAACAGAGGTTACTAATTAAGCGTTATTAAATATGAGATTTGTATCATTTCAGAATTTAATTCGAATTCACTTATAACAACCCATGCTCTTTTGGGGTTTTAATCAGTAATCCAATCATTATAGGAAAGCTTCTTTGGCACAACATGCAAATGATGGGCAATAAACGGCTATTGTTCATCTACAAAGTAAGCCTCAAAAGAGAGAGCCCTCCTAGAGGTTCTTTAAGTGAAAGTTCGTTCCCTGTAATTAATTGTTATGTTATAACATATCCATACTGTTACTAATTTTGTGGATTGAATGAGAGACATCGAAGCGATCATCGAGCACGTAAAACAAGGCTGTAAAACGAACGGAAAACAGTTTACCGCTAAAAGACTGTTGATACTGCGTGCACTGGTTCATGCCGACAAAGCGCTGTCTGCGTATGAAATCGTTGAATATTGTAAGGAACACTTTGATCAACACGTTCAAGCGATGTCGGTTTATCGAGTGTTGGAGTTCCTTGAAGAGCAGCACTTAGCGCACAAACTGCAAGTCTCTAATAAGTACATACTTTGCGACCATATCCTTTGCGATCATGAGCACGGCATCCCGCAGTTTTTGATTTGCTCTAAGTGCGACAAAATCAGCGAGCAAACCATCGCCCCTTCCATCATTCGCGATCTTCAATCTCACGCAAAGCAAGAAGGCTTTACTGTAACAAGCCCCCAGTTAGAGATTAGCTGCGTATGTGATGAATGCGTCGATACATAAATATTTCGCTCCATCAATGGTGGTAGGCCCTGCGGACTAAAAAAATAAAGAGCTCAATATGTTAAGAAGAAACCCTAGCGGCCATATGCCGAACGTATCGGAAACCGCCTTCATTGACCCGACCGCTATCATCTGCGGGAAAGTCATCATTGAAGATAACGTGTTTATCGGCCCTTACGCCGTCATTCGTGCCGACGAGGTTAACGAACAAGGTGACATGGAAGCAATCGTGATTAAGCGCGATACCAATATTCAAGATGGTGTCGTCATACACTCAAAAGCAGGAGCAGCAGTTACCATAGGAGAACGCTCTTCTATCGCTCACCGCTCTATCATTCATGGGCCTTGTGAAGTTTGTGACGATGTCTTTATTGGCTTCAACTCGGTGGTATTCAATGCTGTGATTGGCAAAGGTTGCGTAATTCGACACAACTGTGTGGTAGATGGCCTCGATTTACCGGAAAACTTCCATGTTCCACCAATGACCAATATAGGCTCTGGGTTTGACTTAAATAGCATCTCCAAAGTACCGCCTGAATACTCTGCATTTTCAGAGTCTGTGGTATCAGCCAACCACACCCTAGTTCAAGGCTACAGGAGAATTGCTAATGAGCTCTGATAAGTCACCTATGTTAGGCATTCCAACTAACATTATTACTGGGTTCCTTGGGGTGGGAAAAACCTCTGCGATTCTCAACCTGATGAAGAACAAACCAGAAAATGAACGCTGGGCTGTGTTAGTGAATGAGTTTGGAGAAATCGGCGTTGATGGTAGCTTGATTCAAGGCAACCAGACCACACAACAAGTGTTCATTCGTGAAGTACCCGGTGGTTGCATGTGTTGTGCAGCAGGTTTACCGATGCAAATCGCGCTCAATCAACTGCTTACCGAAGCCAAACCAGATCGTTTGTTAATCGAACCAACAGGGCTTGGTCACCCTAAAGAAGTGCTGCAAGTTTTGTCCTCTGAACATTACCGTAAAGTACTATCACTGCAGAAAAACGTTACCTTAGTCGATGCACGGAAGCTCTCTGATTCTCGCTATGCAGATCACGATACCTTCAATCAGCAAATCACCATTGCCGATACCGTAGTTGGTAACAAAGTCGACCTATACCAAGATGGCGACGCAGAGAGGCTGGCCGAATACGTTACTGAAATTTGCGACCCGAATACCAAGCTAGTCTTCGCTTACCATGGAAAAATCCCTTTTGAAGAGTTCGAAGGAGATACAAACTTCTTTGGCCAACAAGCGCACCACCATCATCATCACCAGCAAAAAAAGCCGCTCGCTTCAGAAATACCGATGCCAGAAAGCGGCATGATCAAAGCGACTAACCAAGGTGAAGGTTTTGAAAGCGTTGGTTGGCGATTCTCTGCAGAGAAACTGTTTGACCACCAGCGTTTGAGACACTTTTTAGTTGGATTGAAAGCTGAGCGGATAAAAGCGGTATTCATTACTCAAAGTGGTATTTTTTGGTACAACTTAACAGAGGATGGCTTGACGGAATCAGAACTCGATGAGTGTATCGAAACCAGAATAGAAGTGATCGGTCTAGAAATAGACGGCGATCTTGAGAGCCAGTTACTTGAGTGCATGGTCGCTTAAGTCATAGAAAGAAATAAGCCCACTAACCTTGTATACCAAAGCTAGTGGGCTTATTTGTCATTCAAAGCTGCTCATGCAATATCAGTTTTCTTCAATCACTTTTGCTTGGCAAGTGTTTGTGTCGCTTTGGTATTCGTTGTATTCGCAGGTTTAACAATCAAACCAATCCCGATAAGAAACAGTATTGATGCAACAACCTGAGCGACCGACAGCACCTCGTCATACATAAAGTAACCACTGATCAATGCGAAGATAGGCACTAACAAGGTTAACGGCGCGGTCGTGCTTAACGGGTATTGGATTAGCAGCTTATTCCATACCCAATAACCAAATAGTGTGGTTGGGTAAGCTTGAAACAGCACTGCAATCGTCGTGTTCCAATCCCATTGTTCGATGCCCTGCCAGATTATTTGCTCACCGTGTAGCATCACGGCAAATAACACTAGTGGCACCGGAGCAAACAACATCCCCCAGACATTAAACGCAAAGGCTTGAGTGGTTTTCGATGCCTTAACGATCACGCCCATCAAGGTCCAACTGCACGCCGCAATCATAATAAAGATCACGCCATTAACGGTGACATTACCCGTAGCTGCAGATACCAATACCGCCAACGCACACATGGCTAGCATCGCACCCAATAACTTACGAACGGAAGCACTTTCCTTGAATACCCACACGCCAACCGCCATGCCGATTAATACGTTGGTTGAAAGCAAGACCGATGAAAGCCCAGACGACAAACCAGCGGTGATCGACCATGAAGCCATACCCCAGATACCCACACCGAACACAAAGCCATAACTGACTAAGTAGCGCCAAGCGACACTAGGTCTCGCTACAAAAAATATCACCGGAATCACCGCTAGCGAGAAACGCGCGGCGGTTGCTAACAACGGATGAACATTAGTCACACCCATTTTGATCATCGAGAAGTTGAATCCCCAAATCGCCATGACGAATACCGCTAACAACAAATCATTTCTTTTCATACTGACCCCTCCTTTGTTTCGAATTAGTATCCCTTGAACAATAAAACCAGTACAGATACAATTTTTATAATAAAAACAAGTACAGTTAATAACGGTCGTGACAATGAGTATCTACAGAAAGCTAGCCAATCAGTTTATCGATGAGATAGAAACAGGCAAAAGACCGGAAGGCGGACGCATGCCTTCGCTGCGTCAATTGGCCAAGCAACAAGCCATCAGCATGTCGACCGTGGTGAGCTGTTACCAAGAACTGGAATCACAAGGCTGGATACATTCTCGACCGCAAGCGGGGTATTTTGTCTCGCCTCACAAGCCGTCTCACTCAACGCCTGAGTGGGCACAGTTTGAGAGTAAGATATCGAGTGTTAAGCAAACCTCTTCTACCCACAACTCAATCAACGGACCTTTAGGGGTTTCGAGCACCACCAATGATGATCAGTCGATCGTTGAATTGGAACGAAGTTTTCGTCGCGCTATTAAACGGATGGGAAGTAGGCTCAACCATTACCCAGATACACAAGGTGAGCCGATGTTGCGACAGGCATTATCCACTCACTTTGCCAAGCTCGATGTGCACTTTTCACCTGAAGAGATGGTGATCACCGCTGGCTGTATGTCGGCGATTAAAGCTGCACTTGAATCGTGTACCAAAGAAGGCGACACCATTGCGATTAGCTCTCCTTGTTTCAATGGAATTCTAGAGTTGCTCGGAAAGATGTCACGCCAGATCATAGAAATCCCATCGCTCGATGATGGCGTCGACTTGCAACAACTGGAAGCGCATTTGAAGAACAAGCGAGTCGATGCCGCGATCTTTTGTACTTCTCATATGAACCCTCAGGGAATCAATATGTCGGCAAGTCAAAAACAGAAGCTTGCCGAATTGGCGAATCAATATCGAGTCCCGATCATTGAAGATGATGTGTATCTTGAACTGTCCTACTCCTCACACACACCACTTCCCGCGAAATACTATGACAAAGGCGGTTATGTCTTATGGTGTGGATCAGTATCGAAAAGCTTGTCACCGAGTTACCGTTTGGGATGGTGTTTGCCGGGGAGGTTTATCAACGAGTACAAGGCTCAGTTCTCAGTTGCGAGCTACGGCGTTGCCCTGCCTACTCAACTTGCCGTTGCTGACTTTATTGAATCTGGTCAATACGCTAAGCACGTCAGGAGAAGATGCTCTCAGATCTTGTCTTTGCGCCAGAAATACCTAAGTTATTTGTCTCAGCACCTTCCTCAAGATGTGAAGATAAGTAACCCACAAGGTGGCATGGTGCTTTGGCTGCAAATCCCAAGCTTGAACCAGTCAGCCTTTGCTCAGGGCATTACCGAGAAGAACATTGATATTAGGCTTGGACACCTGTTCAGCACTCTCGACCTTTACAGTAATTGCTTACGCATCAATATTGGGTATTCGTTAGAGGGTGAAGCCAAGCAGCAATTGGATGCCTTAATTGAGCTTATCCGCATTCACAGTTAACACCCCCTAACCTTTCAAATCAGCTTTTTTAAAAGCCTTTCGATCGTCGAATTTTAATAGCCTTTTGTCATAAAAAAGAAGGCTATTATTCCTATCTTGATTCGGTTAAAGCCCCGAACCGTAAGGAAACCCACTCGCCTCAAAACCCTTAAATGCTGAGTTTGCAAGCACCCACAAATTTATGCAACTTGGCTAATGACACATCACTTTTTATCGTCAATATACAGCCGTCAGCGCTGGCGTTTTCCTGTATTTGAAGAGAACTATTATGAGTGATAAAACAAAAAACAAACCACTACCTTCCTTTATCGAAGAGCGCTTGAACTTCTATATTCAAGACCTGATTACCCAGAACCAAAGCCAGAAGCATTTGGTATTGGGTAAACGCCCCCAGCGCAATTCCGTTGTGATGCAGAGCAATGATTACCTAGCGCTGTCACACAACAAACAGATTCAACAAGCCCATCAAGCGGCGATCTGTGAGAACGATGACAACGTGGTGATGTCTGCCATTTTCTTACAAGATGATCAGTCTAAACCTGCGTTCGAAACTGAGCTTGCGAACTATGTTGGAATGGAGAGCTGTTTGCTTTCTCAATCGGGCTGGGCGGCCAATATTGGGCTATTGCAAACCATCTGCCCACCGGGCACACCTGTTTATATTGATTTCCTTGCACACATGTCGCTATGGGAAGGGATTCGGGCCGCCGGCGCAGTTGCCCACCCGTTTATGCATAACAATATGAATCACCTACGCAAACAGGTAGAGCGTCACGGCTCAGGCATCATTGTTGTTGACTCTGTTTACAGCACAATCGGAACCATTGCCCCACTACGCGACATCTACGAAATGGCGCAAGAGTTTGATTGTGCGGTCGTCGTTGATGAATCCCATTCACTGGGTACACATGGAGAAAATGGTGCAGGCTTAGTGCAAGCGTTAGGACTCACCAACCAAGTCGACTTCATCACCGTTAGCTTGGCAAAAACCTTTGCTTACCGCGCTGGGGCAATCCTTGGTCCTAAACAACTGTCTAGAACCTTGCCGTTTGTGGCGTACCCTGCGATTTTTAGCTCGACAGTGTTACCACAAGAAGTGGTTCGTTTAGAGAAAACGTTGGAGGTGATCAAAGGTGCGGAAGACAAACGAGAAGCCTTATTCAATCGGGCAAAATCGCTGACTACGGGGCTAAAGCGAATTGGCTTTAATATCCGCAGTGAGTCTCAAATTGTAGCGCTAGAGTGCGGCAATGAAAGAAACACGGAGCGTGTACGTGACTTCCTAGAACAGCGTGATGTGTTCGGTGCGGTTTTCTGCCGCCCTGCGACTGGCAAGAACAAAAACATCATCCGTTTTTCAGTGAATGCCGACATGACGCCAAGAGACATTGACCATGTGCTCACGGTTTGTCACGAAGCGTACCATCACCCCGAGTTAGAGTTCGTGTAACCTTTTCGAACCATATTTATAACCAACACCAACGGCAGGACTGAATGGACGCTATCATGTCGCGATACAAAAAGAGCCCAGCAATTCGCTGAGCTCTTTCTTGTATTTATGTCTACCCAATTCCCGTGAACTTCAGACGATTACACCCGCTAAATCCAGTGAGCAATTTTATCGAACAGTCGGTTTTTATCGGCAGGTTTAACAATAAAGTCCGACATGCCTGACGATTCCATCTTTTCCAAGGTAACGGGAGAACTGTCACCCGTGTGAGCAATAATCGGCACCGAAGAGTATTCTTTGTCGGCACTTCGAATACGGCGAGAAGCTTCAACACCGTCCATAATTGGCATTTCAATATCCATTAAGATCAAGTCGATGTCGTCGGTATCAAGCGCATCTAAGGCTTGTTGGCCGTCTTCTTTCTGCACAACATCAAAGCCCTGTTTTTCCAATAACATTGCAGTAAATCGGCGTAGAGATTCATTGTCATCGACCACCATAATGGTACGTTTAGTGGTGGCCTCTAGCGGTTTTACAGCAACCGATGGCATCACATAGTTGGAGTCAAACAGTAAACGATCAATGGTCGCTTTGGTATTCAGTAGCCAAACTTGCGTTTCCACCCAAATAGGCTCGAAAGAGATGTTACGCACACGCTTGATAGGATGACGTTCATACAAGTAAATGATTCGCGCCTCAGTGAACGAAAGTAACGATTCAATCTTATCGAGGCAATTGGCTCTTAAATCCAAGCTCTCCATATCAACGAAAATCAAGTCGAACTCAAACTGATATTCCTTATTCTGAAGCGCTGACGCCACATCCAAAATCTCGAGGGCAAAACCCATAAAGCGAGATATTTCAGTCATTTTACTGGAAAGCACCGTCTGATCACTGATCATCAGCACCGTCTTGAGTTTAGTCAGTTCGCTCTTGATTTCCTCTACCGAATTGGAAGTCAAAGATGGGAAAATCATCGTGAACTGTGTCCATTGATCCACTTCAGATTGGCATTTAATCTCACCACCAAACGAGCGCATCACCTTCTGACAAAATGGTAAACCTAAACCGTAATTACCCGACTGGCCTGTGGTGTAAAAGTCTTGGAAAATAGAACGAATGATATCGCTCGAAATACCAGAGCCGTTGTCCGTCACCATAATTTGGTTCGTCACTTCATCACTGAACATGGTGACATGAATATGAAAATCTTCAGGGCTACGATGATGGAACGCATTCTTGAACAGGTTATACATGACGTATTTCAGCAAGGTGTCGCTGCCCAAGAACTCAAAGTTACTCTGCACATCCAAGGAGATTGCTGACTTATCAGCAGTGCGCTTGTAATTGAAGCTGTCTATCGCATCCTCAACCACGGCTTGCGCTGAATGCTTCTTAAACGTAGAGCGAGAGACTCGGTTTTCATCAATTGAAGTCAGTAACAGATCAATCGTTTCGTTACCGGAATGAATGATCTCCATCGCTTCATCGCCCACTTCACGCAACTGAATCACTTCTTCATTGCTTAACGCATATTGCCCTTTTTGATCACCACTTTTAGGGTTCGGCAATATAGACTGCATAACATCAATAGAGGTAAGTAATCCGCTTAGAGGGTTTCGCATCTCATGGGCAATACCCGCACCAAAAGACTTCGCCAATGACACCTTGTTTTCATGTTCCACCTGATTGCGGAAGTAGAACAAGTTGCCGAATAAGTAGATAAACAAAAAGATTGGCACATGCGTCCAATCCATTGTGAGTTCGAGGTAGAAGCCTTGTGCAATCCAAGCACACAAGGTAGCAATCCCAATACCGGCAAAGGTTTGTGCAAACATCACTCTCGTCACGTGCACCAATAAAATATGGAGGAAAATAGCCGACATGAATGACATAACCCAAACGTTGGACCAATTATTCATTAGCAGCATGTAGAAGAAGAAACCTGGCAAACAGATAGTTACGGCAACTTGATAATAAGCCGGAAGGTATTTTCGCCATTCAAATGGGACACGATTACGAAATATAATGCCAAAGAACAATACCGAGCAAAACAATCGAAGCGCTAAGTTTTCGTAGGGCTGCGGAAACAAAAACTCCCACACAATGTAGTAAATTGGAAAGCCGACAAAGCCCATCCAACCTACGAGAGTAAGGTTTGGTTCTGCGTACTGGTAAACTTTACGAATCGCGTTCATACGAAATACTTTGTTCTCTAAGCCCTGACGTTTATTAATTCTATGATTTGGTTTTTATACTTATATTTTTGCGCCGATTATATTACACATCACCTCCGAGCAGTGAGGTTTCAATCAAATAACCAACGGATTCATTTTTATTATTGAGCTTAGATGAATAAAGTCTCAGTTTTATACTTTAATTCAGACACTAAACCTGATCTCCTGAGACTTGTCCGCTAGCACTGACACCAACTCCCCCTCCTTACTTACTGCTATGTCACTGTTACTCTATGCATTTTTCTTGGAGTATCACCGTAATCTATCACTGCGTAATGTTGCGTTACCCTGTTATCCCAGATCGCCATTGAGCCGTTGTCCCATTTGAAACGAACTTGAAACTCAGGGCGTCGAGCAATTTCAAACAGATGACAAAGCAGCTCATCACTCTCTTGACGAGGCAGTTCGTTGATATAGCGAGTAAACTGCTCATTGATATACAGCGTTTCCTTACCCGTTTCAGGATGAACTTGAATAACAGAGTGAACCACTGGCGGATTCTCCTGTGCTGTTTTGATTAAGGATTTGTGCCAATCGAGCTCAATGTCTTCTGGCTCTATACCTTCAAAGGCCACCAGCGAATGAGTCGCAGACAACCCTCTCAACTTAGCTTTCATATCTTCATTTAGAGACTCAAAAACCGCCGTCATAGAACACCAGATCGTGTCACCACCGACGCTTGGAATATGTTGAGCATGCAACAGGGAAGCTTTTGATGGCAAGCTGCGCCACGTTAAGTCGGTATGCCAATAACTTTCCATTGGCGCATTGCCACGGGTTATTTCAATCACACTCACCTGAGGCGCACTTTCCACGCGAGGGAAGAAAGGATGTGCAGGTTCTAACGTTCCAAAGCGTTCTGCAATCATCAAGTGTTGTTCTGGAGACAAAGTCTGCCCATCGAGAAAGATCACTTGATGGGTAATAAGCGCTTGATACACCTTATCAAGTTCATCAGCACTGCATGTAGAAAGCTCTAATTCGTGGATACGAGCGCCGATGTGAGGAGTAATGGGTTCTATTTTCAACATACTTTCGCTTATTGGTGATATTGAGTTGCGGGGCGGATCTGGCTACTAGGCTAATCTAGCTACTAACAGTAAACCGGGCAAATGCAGATTTTCTTTCCCACTTGAAATAGAAATCGTCTCTCCGAAACAAAAAAAGAGCCCCTAAACTGGAGCTCTTTTCGTTTTTTGATACTTCCTGTATCCATAGACAAGTCCAATCTGTAGTACTTTCACTGAAAGCCAGATCATCGATATCTCCAGTTGTGTATCACTAATAAATCTAGCATACAATCTTCAGACTGTTCTGCGACACAACCGAGATAATCAACTCTAGTGCCAAACCATCTCGCCACTCAGCACTTTCGCGCCAAGTTCTAAATCGCCTTCCGTAGCCTCAAATTTCGGGTAGGCTTTCTTCATATAATCACTGATCTCAACCGATGTTGGATTACTCTTGCTCGCCAATGCTTTTTCAATATCAGCCACATAATCCTGCGTGAACTGAACTGCATTTATCCCTGTTGGCATTTCACCTAAATAGTGACCCGGAATTACAACCTCTGGCTCAAGTGCTTTCATACGCTCTAACGATTGTGACCACTGGCTACGAATCTCTTTCGATGCGGCATCTGCCATCCATACATGCACACCGCTATACACCGACACGCCACCAAATACAGTCTTTTCAGACGGAACCCAAAGGTAAGCTTGGTGTGTGTTTATCTCTTTCACTTCGATAGTTTCACCTTCGATGCTTAATGTTGAGCCTTTCATCACCGTTGGAACAATCACCTTAGAGGGCGCATTGCCTTCTAATATAGGTCCCCAGTATTCAAGCTTTGCATCTTTGGTGCGTTTGATATGCGCGACAACGGCTTCACTGGCAACGACCTTGACGTTAGGAAATGCCGAAACTATCGGTTCCAAACCAAAGTAGTAATCTGGGTCGCCGCTACTGATGTAAATCATCGATAATTTTTTGCCTGTGGCTTTGATTTGCTCCACTAGCTTTTGCCCATCAGCCACACTGAATTGTGCGTCAAATAAGATCACTTCTTTCTCACCCGAGACCAATACCGAGCTGGCTGGGAATATCGCGTTCTCGCCGGGGTTATAGTGGGTGATGTTCAGATCCGCAGCTAAAGCAACACTTGATGCCATTACGGTTCCTAGGCTTATGGTTCCTAAAAGCATGCTTTTTGATAACAGGTTTTTCGATAATGTATTCATGGCTTTATTCCGGTATTTGGAGTTGAACATCTGCCAACTCGCTGAATGTCCAAATATCTTATTTGATTGTTTTTAGATGAAATAGCTATCAAATTGACTTTAACTGTTGCAGTTTTCGGACATATACTGAGGTCGGTTTAATTCTCTAGGCAATAAAACAATGGATAAACTCGAGGCAATGAATGTCTTTGTCACCATCGTGGAACGTGGCAGTTTGAGCGCAGCGGCAGAGCACCTTGATCTCTCACGAACCAAGGTCACTCGCTATTTGGGTGAGTTAGAAACATGGATGGATACACGCTTGCTTCACAGAACAACACGAAGCTTGAGTTTAACCAATGCAGGCAAGGAAACACTTGAGGTCGCCAGAGAACTTTTGGCACTAGAAGCATCCCTAGCTGGCATCAGAAACCAAAACCGAGAGCATTTAAAAGGTCAGCTGCGTATCACTGCGAGCTACTCAATTGTCGATAGCTTCTTGATGGACGTGATCGGTCGCTTCATCGATAAATGGCCAGAGGTCTCGATTGACATCGTTTCTACCGATCAAACGGTCAATCTTGTTGAGTCACGCATCGATTTAGCCATTCGCATAACCAACGAACTGACGCCCAATATTGTCGCGAAGCAGATCGGTGAATGCCGCTCCGTGATTTGCGCGTCGCCTCAATATCTAAAAGAGAAAGGCACACCCACAGAAGCCCAAGATCTAGCTCACCACAACTGTTTGTCATTCAGTTACTTTGGCAAAACCGCATGGACGTTCAATGGCCCCAATGGGCTCGAATCGGTTCCGATTAAAGGGAATATCAGTGCAAACACCTCGGAAGTATTGCTTTCTGCCACACTCAAAGGCAACGGGATCTGCTTACTGCCCTTTCCTTCAGTGGAAGGCTTAATTCAAAACGGGTTGTTGGTTCCTCTGCTCTCCGAATGGAAACCGAAAACGCTGGGTGTACATGCGATTTATGGAACGCGTAAGCAAATAACTCCGCTGTTAAGAGCCTTTATCGATCACCTATCAAGTGAGATGGAACAGTCGACAAGCTGGTAGAAGTACGATGCCATCAATAAGGAGGAAAACTTGCCATTAGTAAAACTGATACAGAATTAAAATCATTAATTTTACTTAACTGTCAGTTGCTTCTATCGTGACTGCATACATCATCAATTAGCTTATTAACGCAGGGAAACTGACTATGACTGCCATTACCGACCTAGACCTTCTACTGAAATCCATGTCACCAGAATTAATCGACGGGAACTATGTTTTCTGTACTGTCGACGGAGCGCTAGCAGACTATGTTCAGCTCAATCCAATCTCGACTTTTCGTGAAAAAGAAGGTTTAACGCTGGTTCTGAAAGAAGACGTTGCGACCAAAGCTCAGCTAGACTTCGACGCTGTGTTTAGTCTTATCACTTTATCGGTACATTCAAGTCTAGAAGCGGTTGGATTAACGGCTGCGTTTGCGACAAAGCTTGGCTCATACGGCATTAGCGCTAACGTTGTTGCAGGCTACTATCACGACCACATATTTGTGCAAAAAGACAAAGCAGAAGCCGCAATGAGTGCGCTGAAAGAGTTTTCAGAAGTAGATTAGTAAAGAATTCGATTACTCACAAATACAAAAAAAGCGACGTAATCTACGTCGCTTTGGCTTATTGCTTACTGTTCATTCACTGATCAGGCATCAGAAAACGAGACCGTTAAGCAAGCTTAAAAGTGGCCACTTTGTCGCTTAAACCAGCGGCTTGGCTTTTAAGTTCGTTTGACTCAGTTAAGCTGTCCTGTGCGCCCACAACCAAGTGGTCAGTAACATCTTTAATGGTCGTAATGTTTTGGGTAATTTCACCCGTCACGTGTGTTTGCTCTTCAGCAGCCGTCGCGATTTGAGTCGCCATATCACTGATCAAAGCCACCGCCGAGTTGATCTCTTCAAGCGCATGCGAAGCTCTGTCGGCATCTTCTACTGAATGTATCGCCAGTTTAGAACTGCTTTCCATCAGCTCAACCGCCTGAGCTGTCGTGCGCTGTAGGATATCAATCGTTGATTTGATTTCTTCTGTTGAAGAGTGAGTGCGCTGCGAAAGCACACGTACTTCATCAGCAACCACAGCAAAGCCACGACCTTGTTCACCCGCACGTGCCGCTTCAATCGCAGCATTCAAAGCAAGCAAGTTGGTTTGCTCTGCAATGCCTTGAATCGTTGCGAGTACGGTCGAGATCTCTTGAGCATGCTTGTTGAGCTCGCTGATCACGTTACCCGCTTCGTTCACTTCATTGGCTAGGTTATTGATTGAACCTTTGGTATCCACAACCAGAGCGTGACCACTGTTAGTGCTTGTCGCTGAATCTTGCGCCGCTTTTGCTGTTTGCTCGGCATGCGATGCTATCTCTTGCGTGGCGCTCGCCATTTCAGTTACGGCCGTCGCGACCATAGTGATTTCTTGCTGCTGATGATTAAGCTCATCCACCGAACGGTTCGCACGCTGAGCACTTTGCTCTGACTGGCTGTTTAGCTGTTCTGACTGCCCACGGATATGGCCAATCAACTGCTGTAAGCTTCCAACAAAGGTATTGAAGTTATGAGCCAACTCGCCCACTTCATCTTGGTTTTCAACATGAATGCGTTGAGTTAAATCACCACTACCATTCGCGATTTGCGCCAGTGCTTGAGAAACGTGGTTCAACGGGCGGAATAGAATCGTACACAACAGGTTAAACAGTATGGTACATACGATCACCACAAGTAGCGTCACCAACACTTGACCAATCACTGCATCAAATAGTGGCGCAACCAGAGAGTCATGGTTAACAACGCTCACAGTAATCAGGCTCGTTCCATCAATCGCACGTGCGTACAGAACATAGTCGCTGCCGTTCAACTCGATAGAAGTGTCTTTACCGGTAGTCAGCGCCTTTTGTACGTCCGCAAAATCTAACCCAAGTGAGCTGATATTTTTGTTCAGTAACTTGGTGTCAGGGTGCGTATAAACCGTGCCTTTATTGGTCGCGATGAACATGTAACCTTCACCCGGAAGAATCACTTGCTCTAGGCTATTAAGAATGTCGGTAATTTCAACATCCGCGCCTAACACAACCTGTTGACCATGTAATTGCATGGCAGTACCCAGCGACACAACATTCGCCCCAGTTGCAGCTGCAACCGTTGGGTTATCCATGAACACCTTACTAGGGTTTGCTACCGCGTTGGTGTACCAACCCCACAAACGAGGATCATCATTGCCCGGCGGAAGGACAACTCCATTCGCGTTCTTTTGCGAACCGTCAGGAAACGCCAAGAAGACATTATCAAAAGACGCAGAATCACGAACCTGTTTTAAGTGAGTCACCAAGCTTTCTTGTTTGGATTCTTTCGAAAGAGAAGTAAGCGCACGCTCTTTGGATAAGATCCAATCCGATACATATTGATTGTAAGAAGCTGATGCGCCTTCTAAGCGCTGTTCAACTTCTGTATCCAACCTTTGCAGTGAAGCACGAAAAGACAATGCCTCGACCAAAATCCCCCCCAGGATAATGGCCATACTGGCTGAAATCGCCAGTTTATTTTTAAGCGAGAGTTTCTTGAACATAGGAAACCTATAATGTGGAAGTAAAAAACCGTGGCGAACAAATTGGTTGCCAAAGAGGTTTGCAAGCGGGATATATTTTACGCTTTAAAATAAATTAAGAAACCGATGAGGAACTGAAATATTGATATATGTGAGTAAGTGCACGCATCGTAACCCATTGATTTAGAGAATGGTAAACTCTAAATTTTGAATTAATGTGCTAAACAAGGTCAGCTGATGGGTGTCTTTGTTTGGGAATATTAACGGCATAGATCGCGCCATGCCGTTAGCTCATTAGGAAGGTATTTAAATGTGTTGAAGATTTGAAAAAAAATAGGTCGCGGGCTAAATAGTCAAAAGTTGATCAACCAAAGTCCAACGTTAACAGCAATCGTGTCTCGTCAGATGAAGTGACTGGTGAACGATGCACAAGGCCTGCATTTTCGTTGCCACTCCAGCGCTCCCCTTTTAGTAATGCCACATCACCACTCGAAAGTTGTTGGATATCTGACTCATGATTGTATAAGCCAGACTCTGAATCTGGCTGTCCGTTAGCCCCTCGCCCTAACTTAGAACGGTCGACTAAGTCGTTTGGCAACCATTGAGTCGCAACACCATGATAAGTTGTCACCAAGCGACAAGGCACTTGATCAAAATGGAAACGTGGGCACATCGCTTTATTCAGAACGGCTAAACGCAACCCGACTTCTTCAAGCTCAAACAAACAACAGAACATATCCACCAGCTCTGCCATATTTTCTAATAGCGCTTTAGAGGCGGTGCCATCGGTGGCAAATTCCAACTTATCGAAAGCATTATCAGGTGACAGGCTAACAGACTTACTAAAGTTTGGATTCAAGGCGATAAATTCACTGATTGCCGTCGTTAAGCCCTCATCAAACTTTCGCTGCCATACCGCCATATTAATGTCACTTTGGTAGATATCCGCTAATACCGTTGGCTGCTCAGAAGCACTAAAGCTTGGCTTGTGATTTACCTGATCCTGGATAGTCACAACTGAACTAATGTTGAGTGGCTGGTTGCTATTGGTTGCCAAAGGCTTGGTTAACACGGCATTCATTACATCGTCTCCTTGTCAGTGATATTATCTAATTATTTGTTTTTGTTAACTTTAAAATACATCAGCACATGACCTTTCTTAAACGCACTAACAAACTACTACAAAGAAAACAAACACAAGGTTATGTTATAACATAACACTTAGAGCGGCGAAACCTGTAAAATCCTCTGCGACATGAAGGAACATCAGTATTTTCAATTCATAATCGACACCTTAATTAGAGATCTTCCGATAACAGGTAAGAATATCTCGTCTTTTAATTAGCCTACTTATACTTTCTTTATATTAACTCGGAAAGATCAAGTTATAAAAATAACAAAACCAACCGATATCGCATTTTACTATTAGCACAAAAACTCACAGCATTAAGAAACAATTAGAATATAAACGACTCAACATAACTAGTAATTAATTTTCAAAAAATAATTATCACAAGTAGTCCTCTCCCTTTAAAATTAACTAAAACGAGTTAAAAAATGAACAAAAAAGGTGAGTATCGAACAAATTCCGTCCCAAAAAAACCATCAATAAAACATTGTTTTATTGATGGTTTTAAATAGCGTAGAATAATAGATAACTATAAAAATTGTGCCAATGGTACCCTAGTCTTAAAGTCATTTAATGAAAACCACCGACCTTAACCTCATTCCTGTATTTGTCGCGATATTTGAAGAAAGAAACTTATCAAGAGCTGCAAAGCGACTGGATATAACTCAACCTGCCGTAAGTAAAGCACTATCAAGATTAAGAGATGTGTATGAAGATACACTGTTCAATAGAACACGTTCAGGCGTTGAACCAACGAGCTATGCGTCGGCTCTGTATCCTGATATGTCTGCAATCATTAACAATTTCAATGCCACTTTATCGTCAGCACATAACTCTTTTGAACCAGCAACATCTATACGTTCGTTCTCTATTGGCTGTATACATGCGATTGACTTCTACATTCTGCCAGAACTATTTTCTAGAATTCAACAATCCTCCCCTGGTATAACTCTAATCGTTCACCCTATTACTTCTTCTGATTACGAAAACGATCTTAGCTTAGGTAAATACGATCTAATTATTGGCTTACGCCCCATTGGGAATACTCTATTAAAACATAAAGTCATTCTTACCGGAAAAATGAAAGTATGTTGCAGCGCTGATCACCCTAGAATTCAGGAAAACGCAGTTACTAACGAAGAATTCTATGCAGAAAACCATGTTGCGGTAACTCATGAGGTAAACAGAGAGCATGTATTATCTGATGCCGACATTAAAGCACTAAACAAACGAAATGTTGTCTATAACGCTTCTAGTTTTTTTGAAACATTTCCCTTAATAGAAAAAACTGACTGTATAGCCCTTTTACCTTCATTTATGGAAAGTATTTGTAGTGAGAAGTTCTCAATAAAAACTTTTGACCTACCTTTTGACTTCAACGATATAAGCATATCGATGTATTGGCACCCACGTAAAAACGTCGATACAGCACATCAATGGCTCAGAAATCAAGTATGTGCAACAACCACACGTACAAAAAACAAAACTGATTAATATTTAGTCTAAATTGATGTAATTTAATGAAAAAGCCCCTGCTAATTAATCGCTACTACGGTGAGGTAATAATTATTATTTAATATATAACCAATTTTCATATTTCAATTCGTCATAATCCTTGCGCTTTATTGGAGTAACCTCACAAAATCAAGGTATTATAATGAGAAAAATGAACATTGGCTCACTTAAGATGTGCGCTTTGTCAGCAGCAATTTTGGTTGGCATCACTGGGTGTAACGATGATGACGATAGTACAAGCTCTGCACCGATTGAATTCAACAACCCAGTTACGAATATACAAGGCACCTTCGTAGACGCTGCGGTTGATGGCCTTTATTACACAGATAGCAAAGTTAACTCTGGCTTCACTGAAAATGGCGGTCAATATACTGCTTTATCAAATAGTGCAGTAACCTTTTACCTTGGTGGTGAAAATGGACTTAAAGTCGGTGCGGCATCTAACCGTGATGTTTTAAGCCCATTCGAAGCAACAGGTACTTACGAAAGAGCAGTCAACCTCGCGATTCTTCTTCAATCTGTCAATGTTGGCGACGGTGATTCAAACATTGTACTACCCGAAACACTCTCGACGAACATCGATGAAGCAACAATCAGTGCACTACATAAAATCAACCTAGACGACCAAGAGACAGTTATTGACTTCCTAGATGATCATATGGGAATGGATGAGGCTGACATCGTAAGCGAGGATGATGCGATCGCTCACATGAACGATTCTTTAGGCAAGTATGAGCGAGGCGAAGATGCAGTTGTACCAATGTTTCAACGTGACCAAAACAACCTGATCCGTGAAGTTAGCATTAATCAATATCAACTACATGAGTTGAATGACCATGACCCTCTTACTAATCAAAAGCAGTTTTATGTACACGCAGACAAAACTGTTGATCAAGAAACGTTTGATCTAGTTCGTAATTCTGCTCGTTGGGATTACAAACTCTCTGACCTCGAAGTTGTTTTCCCCGCAGGAAACAACGACTCGGGTTTTGGCTCAGCTTGGGGTGCCCAATACTTAAGCTGTGTTACTGCGACTGGTGACTCTAGTAAATTCACTGTTATCAATGAAAATCAAACCAAATGTGACGGCCAAGACGCAACAACTGATGAACGATTCAGTCTTGAAAGCCAATTCTTATACAAGTTTAACAACCCAAATAAGAGTGACCCCGAAGAAAGCATGGGCTATGACGATGAGGAGTTAGAAATCTACATGCCTTATGTTCTCGCTACCTCACAGTCTCAATTGAATTCTATGATTGAGACTGAGTTATATGATGATTCAAATAATAAAGACGGAACAGCGTGGCAATACAACATTTACTCACAGTCTTATGATGCTACTACTGAGGTTTTAACCATTCTAGATAAGAAATTCAACCTCGGTTCGGTACAAGATAAATCAGCCCCATCAGATAGTTCTAAAGGTGGTGTTAGCGAATCTATTCGCTTCATTTACCAGATTGACGATCAAGAAACCGACCGCTACGTTGACTTTGTTGGTACATGGGAACACTTAGAAACTTGTAACAATGGGGAACAAGCACGTTCTGAGTATGTATTTGGTGAAAAGGACATCACCGTATCTGGCCAAGAGTGTTCAGGTTCCACGCCAGTAGAGTTGGATGATGAGGGGCCTTATTCTTATGCCGACTTTTCTAACCTAGACTACTGGTGGTTTAACCAAACGGACCGAGCTTCAAAAGCAACGCTTACCGAGTTAAATACAACTGTTCGCTTCTGTGACTCTAGCGGATACGAAATGGGCAATGAATGTCCGAACGGAAAAGAGTACTTTGTTAAATGGTCATACATGCCAGCAGGTAAAGACTGGGATCAAGGTGTTTTAACTCGTCGTAAAATGCTACCAACTGGCGAGTCAACGAGCGTATCTACATACCAAAAATTAAACTAACCTAATACTTGTGGGGCCATATAGGCCTCACAAGCACAACTCCTGAGTGTTACCTTGGTATCTCATTCAACTAACTGCTCCCTTTATCACATCAAATGCTTGCTTCTTGCGCTTACTTCCAACGATTGACTGCTTCCTAGTGGGTTACGGTAATTCTTTAGATACTGACCTAAGCTTCTAAATACCCTTACCAAAGATACTCATCAATCTGGTGACAACTTATGAAAAAACTAATCTCTACATTCGGCCTCCTATGCACCGTTATCTCCGCTCAATCTTTCGCGGAGTCGGGCTACACATTAGATCCGAAGTTATCGAACATCACATTCGCGACCATTAAAAAGCAGTTTGTGGTTGAGCCCGCATCCATCAAACCTATGTCTGGAGGGCTTACCGAAGAGGGTCAGTTTTCAATAGTATTGGACTTGAAAAGTGTGAGCACCGGTGTCGCTATCCGTGACCAGAGACTCAATGAACTCTATTTCGAATCGATGACCTTTCCTGAAGTGAAGATCTCTGGGAAGGTTGAACCGTCTATGCTATCCGGTGATCCAAAAAGAACAACAGTAGCAGCGGAAGTTACCTTACACGGAGTAACAAAAACGATCGATTTCCCAGTTGTGGTGGTGCCATCCTCAGGTTTTGTCATGGTTAGCTCAGCCTCGACAGTCATAGTCAACGGCGCTGATTTTGGGATATCGACAGAGAATCTAAACAAACTTTCAGCGACCGTGGGTGGATTAGCGATTTCCGACAAAATCCCTTTAAGCTTTAACCTACTTTTCGACCAATAATGGACTTATAACTCTTCCTGTCTATTCTCCCTCATTTCACATTCATCAATCGTTTGAGAGCGGTGAATGTGAGTGAGAGTAACTGGGCATCAATCTTTTCTAAATAACCTAATCATTTAGATCCAACTTTAGTCTAACCATTGATCACTCAATTCTACGATGATTAAAACAATCGCTTATTGCCTTCCCCTTGGCATAGCAACAGATCTCCCTAAGTGTTTAAACATACTGGCAATTTTCCTACCTCGAAACCACCTTTAGATATGCAACTTATATGACTAACAGCCTAGTGATATTGATGGTGAATGATGTCAGTATGCAAAACTAAACAAAGATCTTGTCCTATTGCCAGAGCACCTAATCAAACCGAAAAGAGACCCTTTTATGCTGAATACACACATCGTTAATCGAGACAGCTTGGCTGGAATGGGGGCGACTCTAATAGGCAACGGGATCGGTAGGTTTGCCTATATAGCATTAATGCCGGCTCTCATTCAAAGTGGCTGGTTTAGCGAAAGTGATGCATCTTACCTTGGTGTAGCAACCCTTCTTGGATACATATTGGGTGCACCAGCTGCCAATATACTATTGCGTTACTTTAGTGCTGGGCAGTTAATTCGATTCGCTATGTTGGTGAGCAGTTTTAGCTACTTGGGCTGTGCACTGCAGGATGCGCCCTTGGTATGGTTCTATGTTTGGCGAACTTTGGCTGGAGTTTCAGGTGCTTTGCTCATGGTTGTCGCCCCTCCGGTAATTGTTCGCAAATTTAACCCAGATGTGAAGGCTCGTGTCAGCGGTGTTGTATTTTCAGGCATTGGACTTGGCGCGATGTTATCAGGCACATTAATCCCAGTACTGATCTATTTTAGCGTGGTGTCGGCTTGGATTGGCATGGGAGTCATCGCATTAGTCACAACGATACTGACTTGGAATACATGGCAAACCCAACCTAATACGTCAAAAGCGCCCTATATAAAATCTTCCTTCTCTCAACTATCAAAACCTAAGTTAATCAGCGTAACGCTTATTCTTGTGGCTTATACCTTCGACGCTATCGGCTACCTCCCACACACCTTATTTTGGGTTGATTACATTGTGCGTGAACTGGGCATGTCGTTCACTAGCGGTGGGTTATTCTGGGCAACCTTTGGTATTGGTGCCGCCATTGGCCCATTAATAACAGGTATATTGGGAGACAAGCTAGGGCTAAAGAAATCACTCTGCATAGCATTTAGCTTCAAGGCTCTAGGCGTCGCATTACCCCTTTTTAGCACTCACCCCATAGCGTTACTCATTTCTTCATTACTGGTCGGCATTTTCACTCCGGGGACTGTCACTCTGGTGTCGACTTACACATTGGAGATTGTCGGTTATGAACTGCACACCAAAGCGTGGGCTGGGATGACACTTTCTTTTGCTATATCACAAGGAGTCGTCGGACTTGTGATGGCGTACTACTTAAATCATATGGCGTCATATGATTTGTTGTTCTGCATGAGTGCTGCTGCTTTGATTTTATCTGCGGTGTGCACCTTAATGACCGCGACTCGACCTAAGCGTTAACACTCAATCTAAATCTAAACGCGCTTTTTGGACTCAGTTATCGAATAAAATAAGGGATTAACATGCAACTCTACTTAAATGAAACCTCTCCGTTTTCACGCGTAGTCGCAGCAACAGCACTTCTGTCTCGTTGCTCGCCTTTGTCTTTTGTTTGGGTCGACCCTTGGAGTACGCCGACCAACCTGAAAAACGTCAATCCATTTTGCTTAATTCCGGCATTGGAACTGGAAGATGGAGCTTCACTAACAGAAAGCTTGTGTATCTGCCAATACCTAATTGAAACGTATCAACCTCAAACGCTGCGCCAAGTGACGTTAAGTGATGCCCAACAAATGAAGTATCTAGGAACAGCAAAGACATTAATGGAGATAGCTTTTCGAACCGCAGCACTAACACGCTATACCGACAGTGATAATGTGCTAATCAAGAGAGGACAAGACGGTATCGCTGCCGCGCTAAAGCAACTTGACCAAGAGATAAACACACAAGGGGTAGATTCCCTTCTTACTGATAACTTGGCCACGCTGTATCTCCATGTCGCTTTGGATTACGTCCAATTCCGACATACTGCGCTGTTTGATGAAGCGAACAGCCGAAACATCACCGACTTTTTACACCGTTCTCCATTCGCAGACGTACTGGCACACATAAGCATTGAGAGGTTGGCAAGCAAGCCTGACTATGAAGTGTTATTAAACTCGTTCGGTCATGGGGCTTAAAAATGGCAAGAAACAAAGGCGTGTAAAATCTAGAATTGAGCGTAATATAGGCTCAGAGATGTCGTTGATGTCACATGTCGTTACACAGCATGACGCCTTAAGGCTTTACATCTTGGGCGAGGTAAACAACAATCCCTGAGAATAAATCCATAACATAATGTATTTAGAAATTATGAGTAGTACAGAAAACAAAAAATCGAGTCCTCTTTTCGAAGTCGTGTTTAACGTCTTTCTTCCTTCATTCATCTTAATGAAGTTCAGTGGAGAGGAGCATCTTGGAACAGGTTTAGCACTGCTTGTCGCCCTAGCCTTCCCTATTGCTTACGGTGGCATGGAGTTAATCCGTAATAAGAAGTTCAACTTTATCGCGGCGCTTGGCTTTGTCAGCGTGCTATTAACGGGCGGTATTGGTTTCTTCGAACTAGACACGCGTTGGTTAGCTCTAAAAGAAGCCTTAATCCCTGGCTTAATTGGCCTAGCGGTACTTGGCTCTACCTTTACTCGCTACCCATTCATCCAAAAAGTGATTTTCACGCCTGCATTGCTGAACATTGCTCTAATTGAAGAGCGTTTAAAGCAATTCGGAAACCAAGCTAAGTTTGATCGTTGCCTAATGACATCGAACTACCTGTTTGCGAGCACCTTCGCTTTCTCTTCTGCGATGAACTACTTCCTTGCGACTTGGATTGTGACTAGCCCAGCAGGCACGGTAGCCTTCAATGAAGAACTAGGTAAGCTGACACTATACAGTTACCCTGCAATCGCCATCCCAAGCCTTCTAATGATGCTAGGTATCTTCTACTACATCTGGCGCCAAGTTCGCGACATGACTTCGCTAGAAACAGAACAAATCTTTATTACTAAGTAGTTCTCGTTACGTTAGCTTTAAATACAGAACAGCTTCAAATACTAGATTTTTTTAAACGCCATAAAGCCCAGCCCTGTCGCTGGGCTTTATAGTTTTTGCTGTCTAATTCATGAACTCAATCGGCGTTCCTTTGATTGATTCTCTCAATCAGCCAAGATATTCACAGCCACTTATCCCTCGATAACTCAACCAACTCGCTTTAAATCCATAATAATCAATGAATTCCATTGATTGAGCGGACAGATGCTTTTATAGTCAATTCTGTTGGTTACTTTACAAAGCTCTACCCAACCACTGACAATATTTCAGTTGCCGTTGATAAGATCGCATAAGCTAGGTGCTAAAGGTAGACGCCAGCCGTACTCAATAAGGAATATAGATTATGAACAAATCTCAATTAGTTGAACACATCGCGACTTCTGCAGACATCTCAAAAGACCAAGCAGGCACAGCGCTCAATGCGCTTGTGGAAGGTATCTCGACTTCGCTTGCTAACGGTGATGACGTATCGATCCTTGGATTTGGTAGCTTTAAAGTTAACTCTCGTGCCGCTCGAACTGGTCGCAACCCGCGTACCGGAGAAGAGATTCAGATTGCAGCGTCAAAGACGCCAGCATTTAAAGCAGGCAAAGCACTGAAAGAGACGTGCAACCTGTAATACAAAAAATACAAGGAAGGTTACGATGACGACTAAGGAAAAAGCGAAAACGAGCCGAAGCAAAAAAGCAGGTAAGTCGACTAAAGCACAAGCCGAAACGCCTAAGACTCGTCAACGCATTGAAGAGCTTCTCGAAGAGCGTGAATTGGCCAAACTGTTAGAACTATAGTTTATATAAGAACTAAAGTTTAGGTTTGAGCAAAGTGATAGTTTGTTATCGTTCTAATGCCACTGCAGATTTGTAGTGGCATTTTTGGTTTTAGAAACAGATTTCTAAAGTAAATACCAATCGCTACCTTCGTCTTCTCTCTACTAAGACACAAACACATCTGCCCAAAATCTGAGGACTAAGTAACTGATTAAGTTACATAGCTATACATTCCCATACTTACCCAAATCGCCTTTTTCACTATCATCATTTTCTTGTTATTGGTGAGATTATTGGAAGGGTTCATGACACGACTGTGTTCGAGCAATCCTTCTTTTTTGAGGTGATTATGAATGTCGTTCGCATGGGGATTGAAGCAAATACCCATAAAAATAAGGGTAAATACAAAGCAATAGTTAAGTTTGCTATTCGAGCCCTGTTTTATTATTCAGCCACTCGAAAAATGAGTGATAATTTCAACTCTGAAGAGAGAAAGTTGTTATTTATCAAGCAACCCAACTTCCTTTCTAAATTTGTCACTCCCTACTTATGTACTGGTTTTAGCAATAAAGAAAAAATCGATATCTTATCCAAACACTACGACTGGTGTGAAAACACCTTTGCAACAGAAGCTAGACACCAAATCTATAATGAAAGGCTCAACCTTTTAAAACTTGAGATAGATGACAACGTTTATCTGGTTAATCTCAGCTTCGAAAGGAACGCGAGAAAAGAAGGTGAACTGACAATTTCATTGACCAATTCTAAACTCGAAAAAATGTATTCCATCTCGTTCACGGTTTTCGACAACAGCGTCTACATCGGCGGTATTCAAGGCGGGGCCAATGACAATGGATTTAGCCGCACATTCACAAAAGCTTTCTACGGTTTAAGACCTAAATCCTTCATGGTAGAAACACTAAGACTGTTAGCCATTAACTTAGGTATCAACAATATCTATGCGGTAAAAGAGTCTGGTCATGTTTCGAACTCATTACGCTACGGCAAGAAAAACAAAGACATCAGCCTTAAGTACGATAGTTTGTGGGAGGAGCACGATGGACAGGTGCATAATGACTATTTTTATCGTCTACCAACCAACCCCAACAGGAAAGATCTTGAGGCTCTAAAACGCCAAAAGCGCAAGTTGTATCGGGAGCGTTATGCTTGGCTAGATCAGTATGAACAAGATCTAAAGAACGAAATACGCCACCACATCCACGGTTCCATTTAACTAACAACTGCCTTTAAATCTGTACAGGTTGGCTAATACTTTCTGCTGAGAAAAGCATGAAGCCTCGTAATACGGGGGTTTAGAATCGAGAAGCAGATCCGTAACCACCGTTCTGATCTCACTCAAACTCCCCTTTCAACTTACGCCACCCTTGTTCTTACTCATACGAATCAATAAAGGCTCGGAGTGCTTGCTGGTCGACAATTTCTAACCCTTGATCTCCTTTTCTGATGAAGCCCTTGTCTAATAGGTCTTTAACCGCTCTTCGATACACTCTGCTCGATGTACCAAATCGTTCTGCTTCTTGATTCACTTTATCGAAACCGCCTAACACAGTGTTAGTCTCGCTTTGAACCAATAAATCATACGCAATATTGTAGGTAATTGAGTGTAAAAGACGGTTAGTGTAAATACCCATAGAGTCTTGATAATCTTCCGCCAATGCAGAGGCAAAGAAGAACATCATCTCCGGATTTTCATGTAGTGCTTCTGCTAATCTCTGAATGCAAATAACATCAACTTGCATGTGTTCATCAGCCACTACGTTCCACTGACAAGGGGTCTGCGTGAAAAAATCCATCTCACCAAAGATATGGTAATCGCAATTCACCTCGCCCAATTGAAAACGTCGCCCATTAGCTGCAGAAATACTCATAGAGACTCTTCCAGCGGGCACTACATAAAGGTATTGAAGCTGTTCACCTTGGCGCAGAATTTCATCATTCTTATCAAAATAGCGCGAACTGACTTGGTGTTGGTAAATGAGAGCTTTGAATTCAGAGCTTTTTTGTTCTAGGTAGTTTTTAAAGCGTCCGCTTGAGTATGGTGCAATCTTCATACTAACTGTCTCTCATTACATGAACTGCTGTTGATGTTATTAGCGATTGTAGCGGCTTAAGCCAATGGAGAGAACAATAAAAAAAGCGACGGTCTCCCATCGCTTTTATCGTTCGTTTGTTCAAGCTTCTATTGAGCAATCAAGGCTTCTAACGCCGCTAATGATGCAAGCCGCTCTCCTTGCATCATTGCCTCTGCTTCATCGACATATTGCCCAACGCCCTCTTTTACATCTTGTTCATATAAGACAACATTGTTCAAGATAGAAGCTACATTAAGCCCTCTCAAGCGTCCAACGGTAAACAGCGCGGATGTTTCCATGTCTGCACCTAAAATGCCTTTGCCATTCCAGTACTGACAAAGCGCCTGTTCGTCATCGGTATAAAAGCTATCGTGTGAGCGCACCGTTCCTAAATAGTAAGGTGTTGATTGCTGCTGCAAGAACTTATCTAGCTCTTTGAGCAAGGAGAAGCTTGCATAGGCGGGATACGACGGCTTAACGTAAGCGGTAGATCCCCCCTCATCGCGAACCGCGCCCTCTGCAATAATTAACTCACCAAGCCCGATATGTGACTGCATCGCACCTGCAGACCCTACTCTGACGATATGAGTCACACCACAAAGCTTAAGCTCTTCTACCGCAATGATCATTGAAGGTGCGCCAATGCCCGTGCTACAAACTGATATCGCTTTCCCTTGATATTGACCGGTGAAGATTCGATATTCACGGTTCTCAGAAACCATCTCGGCATCTTCAAGCAAGCTCGCGATTCGATTCGCTCTATCAGGCTCACCACAAACAATAACTAACGGAACAATTTGCGTTTCATCAACGCCAATATGAGGTTGCTTTGCCATCTTAACTCCTAAGAAGCCGTTACTTGAGTGAGTGATTTATCACTATTTCGCTTTGCAGTTCGCGCCCACTCACGAGTACCATTTGCCGCAATAAACATTAAGATTGCGTATTGAACAGACATTGCGTAAACGCCCTGTGTTGCATAAATACCAACGCTGATAATGTTAATCACAATCCACAATATCCAGTTTTCAACGTACTTACGTGTCATAAGAACTTGAGCAACAATAGATAGAATGGTCATCGTTGCATCCCAGAATGGGAACGCATCAGGTTCAAGTACTGGCTCCGCTAAATCCGCACCAAATAGATTCAGGCTATCTACCGCGATGTTTGCTAGCGCAAAGAAGAATGGGTCGATGTACATAGTTAGCAAAGCAATAGAAATCGCACACGCTGCGGCCGTTGCTACTAGTTTATTTTGGTTCAACCAACGAACTTCTAACGTTTCACCTTGCTCATTAGGACGTGTCCATGCGTACCAACCGTAAATGTTGGCGCAAAAGAAAAAGAGTTGTAGAAGTAACAGTCCGTATAACTGAATTTGGAAAAAGATAACCGCGAATAAGGTGACATTCAGCAATCCGAACAGGTAGTTAATGGTTTTTTCTTGGCTTGCAAACCAAATACACAACAAACCAAACACGGTGCCGAATGCTTCAATCCAGCTCATTGCGTAGCCATCCCCTATTGGGATATTGACTAAAGTATTGTTGATATCAAGTAGGGCGAATAGGTCCATAGATGTGTCCTTTATTATTTGTTTTAGTGGCACCTATTTTATTGCTCCTCTCCAAATAAAAAGGAGGACATTTGTCCCCCTTAGATTGCATGCGATCATAAATCAGAATATTAAATCCGGAAAATCAATTTCACGGGAAGATGTCATAGCCCTCCCACAGTCTCGAACTCGAAACTCCAACAGCAGAACAAACCCCTTCCAAAAACGAAATTTTAGCTTACTGGCTTAATGCCGATATCGCGTTGACGATGCCATTTGAGAAGCGCATGATTTTATTTCGAGCAGAATCGTTGTCTGGCGTGTTAACCGTGTAATCGCCCCATAACTCGTTCTGTGCAACGTACTCGATTGAATGGCAGGTCACATGAATAAAGTAATTATGTTAGTAATGGGGCTGCTTTTTACCAGTCGATTGTTTGCCAGTATTGTGCCGCATGTTGGTCAGCTTGAGCATGATGCGCCTATTCTCCTTCGCTCGGCATTGATTGTGGGGGTTGCGGCTTACGCGGTTTGGAGTGCATTCAAATACTTCAAAAAGACCAAGGCCTCAGGTTCAGATCAACTGTAACGGCGACAGTCCAAAAGCTTTTGAATATGCCTCTAATTTCGATTACTGGTCCGCGAAATAATCGACCAAGATTTTACGCCATTTTCGTGACTCACGAATCTTCAACAGTGCGCGGTTAATCTCTTCTTCATACGCGTTATTTTCAGTGATGATAAAGCCATAATTCTGTTTTTCTAGCTGATACGGCAACACCTCTAGATCTTCAAACTGCCCGTTTATTCTGCCGTTACCGATCATATATTTGAGTACCACATCATCGGCAACAATCGCTTCGACTTCACCATCCTCTAAAGCCGCCAGAAGCCTTGGCATATCGACATAACTCTTGTGTCGAATACCGAAGCTTGTGAGCATCAAAGAAGACGTCGTTGCAACCTTTGCACCCACCTCAACATTCGCAAGATCATTCACGCCTTCAATATGGGAAGAGCCTTGGCTGAGAGTCAGTTTGCTGGCTAAAACCGCGGTAATACTGGCGATGAAAAGCATACTAAACACACCAATGAACACCGTCGCAATTCGTCCAGTTAAGCTCTTAAATTCAAAGTAATTGAATGGGCCTCGTGTGATAAAAAGCAAGCCCATGATAAAGCTTTCCAACAAACGTCCCGTTCGGCTTTTCATCGAGTAGAGCTTTTCGTTCTCGCCATGCTCCAATAAGTAGAAAAACGCACCAATTACGCCAGAGATAAAGACGACGGCACCAATGATCAACCACAGCGCGGGATTGAAGAAAATGGCATGTAAAGTTTGAAGGTAGCCTTGCTTTTTAACTGCAATGGCGAGATGAGTTTCGTAAAAAGAGTGAGAAAAGTCGGCAAATAACTCTCGCTCTGGGGTGATTGAAATACAAGATACACCGACATCAATTTGCTCGGTTTCAATCGAATTGAGTAAGTCATCTAAGCGGTGAGTCTCTAGCGTGTACTCAACGCTCATCTCTTTGGCGATCTGCTCCCAGAGCTCGACACTAAGTCCACTCCACTCGCCTTCCATAGAGCTGATGACAAAAGGAGGACATGGATAAACACCGACTTTAAGCGGGACGGAAGAAGCATAGCTACTGAAGAATGGAAAAAGTAAAACGATTGATAGAGCACAATATTGGAATGTCGATTTGAAGAATTTTGGCATCAGCAACCCTCCGAGAAAAGGCAGTGATGAATCGAGTGCGGGGAAACTCGCTCTAATGAACGGATTCAAGCGTGCTCAGGAGCTAAAAGGTGGATATTGAATTCAAGACTGCCCTGCTAGTTTTATTCGTTATTACATTAACTATAGAAAACCTCTATTTATTGTGCAAAACAGCGGAATCAACAAACTAGCACCACCTCGGCTACCGCTTGATAACTAGGGTGATGACATGAACTGGCTTTGCGCCGACGAACATAACTTTCCGCACTGAGTAATTTGGCTTTCTAGGAAGTAGATATTACGTCTGCTTTTTACCCATTGAGCGCAAACTTCCAATTCTTGACCAATCAAAATCGGATGATGAAAACGAGACGTTAAACTCACCGTCATCGCTTTGATACTGTTCTGAAATAGACAATGTAGCATCACGCTGTCATGTAATGTAGTGACTATGCCGCCCTGCATAATGCCATCGTAGCCCTCAGCTTTATCTGTTGGTACAATCTTGGTCCTGGTTTTATATTTAGCTACTGCCTCGTGCTTAATTAAAGTCTCATGCTCGCCAACAGCTTCAAAACAAATGGCGCTGTCGGTGAAAAAGCCTTGGCTGCACACTTGGCAACGCTGATGGTTGTGTGGAATGAAAACCTTCATACTTACCTTTTACCCTTAGATTGCTAGAGATTGATATGGCTCGACCAAAAAAACATCGCCAGTTGTGTACCCGTGCGGCTTACTCTTGTTTCAAGCCTAATGGTGTTCCTATGGACGAGCTTCATAAAGAAGAATTGCTATTGGAAGAACTCGAAGCCTTACGCTTGGCTGATCAAGAAGGCCTGAGCCAGCTTGAAGCCGCTGAACAAATGCAGGTGTCTCGCCAAACGTTCGGCAACATCATCAAGCGTGCACGAGCTAAAGTCGCCAAGTGCATCGTCAATGGTCACGCGTTGGTGATTCAAAGCAGTTAATTAACGTGTTAGCCAGAAGTTATTTAACTCAGCGAGAACTCTTGATGGCTCAGTAATCTGATACAGCTTTCTGCTTTGCCCTTCACACACATCTTTGCAATTGCACTCACGCTCAATATCTAACTGCGCCAATCCTCCACAACTGCCTTTGATTGGCTTGCGCGAAAAAATTACACCTATCACCATCAATGTAACGACTCCGATAAACCCCAATAGCGTCAACAAAAAAGTCATTTTCGGAACCCTCGAATAGCGCCTAACTGATTAGGCTGTGTCATTAGAATCGAAGCTTGTTTTTTGTGCCCTTTCTCGCAACACGTTTTATTGCTACACCCGCTATTTCTCGGCTCGCGACCATAATCGAGATCGGTCACTTCCCGTAGATTGTCGAAATCCAAAGTCCCGATTTCTGCCTTACCTGTCGATGCCAAGACTCGAATATCGTTATTGAACAAGTGCGCCAGCATCTTCTTACCTATATGACGAACCACCACAGGTTTCACATCGTAAGAACGGAGGACAGCGATCCATTGCTTCTTTTTATTGCAAGAGGTGTCGGACTCAATCAGAGGAACAATCTGTTTTATTTGTCGTTGTTCATCGACAATCGCGATCTGTGGGGAACGAGCAAAGTGGTTGCCAACATGAAGGTCGCGACAAGGTACTGCGTATAACATAGTAACTTCCTGTTATTGATGATCAGGGGTTCAGCATACGCCCCATTATTGGCATATGCCAATAATAATCGTATGAAAAATAAGATTTACTGAATCGAAAGGTAAGATCAAAAGCACCCAAACTTACCGTCATCTTCATCCTATCTCGGCTATCTTTCAAATAACCACATATACTAGGGGGTAGTATTTTATACTGGGGAGGGGTATAGTTTTTTGAACGCAATATTATGAGCTTCACCGACCCTATTACCAGATAAGAGAAGAGTTTCTGAATGAAAGACGTTAAGGGTGTATTCCGCAACCTAGAGAAAATGCTGCGCAAAGCGAACTGGTTTGAAGATGGTTGGGAAATTTATAACCGCGGCGAGTACCTTCAGCTATACAAAGAGAATTGGTTTAACCAGAATCAAGGTGGCGTCCACTTTGAAACCTTTATTGAGGGGCCTCAGGTTAAACAAAAAGCCTTTCCTATCTGCATGCACGCGGAAGAGGACTGCCCTGCCCAATCTGAATTTATACGTCAGTTCAAAGAGTTGGAACAAGGCCGAATTGAAAGCTGGAAAGGATACAAAACCCAAGATAACAGTTACGGTATTTGTCAGCGAACACTGCCTTTGAATTTCAAAAACCTTGAACAACGATTGTTTGAAGAATTCAACCGACTACGAGCGCTTGAAGCGAGTGTCGATAAAGTCCTAGACAGACTATAACTAAGACAGGCTTTAATAGGACAGATTCCAAAATGAAAAAGCAAAAAAGCCCGTGTATCGACATGTGTGACTTTTCAAACAGTAAGGGTTGGTGCTTGGGGTGTGGTCGAACTCGAGAAGAGTGTAAGGCTTGGAAAACGATGAAGCCTTACGCCGTTAATGCTTTAAAGAAAGAGCTAGTGAAAAGAAAATCACAAATGAAAGCTCAATAAATCAAACCTTTACTTGATGTAAGAGTCTAGAACTTTAAGTACCACTTCCATATCTTCTTCCCGCTGAACCTTGTCATCTTCTAGTACAACATGTTCTAGGAGATGGCCTTTAATCACTTCTCTCATCAAGCCGTTGACCGCACCACGAATGGCCGCTATCTGTTGTAATACGTCCTGACATTGCTGCTCTTCATCATCCAACATCTTCTTTAGGCCATTAACCTGACCTTGTATTTTGCTGACTCGAGCCTTTAGCTTTTTCTGATCTTTGGCTGTGTGCGACATAGCATTTTTACTCACGTGGCTGAATGAAAAGGGATAAAGCGTAATGTAGCACCTTATTTATACTGGGGGGTAGTTTTTAGCGCCGTTAACGCCTGTTATCACGGGCTAAGCTCAAGCCACCAACAAAAAGGCCTCGTACAACCGAGAGTTTAATCGACTATTCAACGTCACACACTAGTCTGAATAATGTCCAATTGAGCATCAATCAAAGATGTTTATAGGAAAAATCGGGGTAATTGAAAATCAAGAATGACAGTCCGCTTTAAAGTGAACAAGCGGACAATTTGAAGTGAACAATGCAGTAAATTGTTATAATATAACATCACGCTAAATAACCATCATTTCTCATGAAACAGCTATTTATTCTAATCGATGTCATCAATCGCCTCTCCTCACGCTTTGTAAGCCGTTTCGCGACATACTTTCGCTCTCTCAAGGGCTTGACTGTTGGCCTAACATTATTGCTTTTTGCGCCAAATCTATACGCCCACCCTCACTCTTGGATAGAGATGAAAACTCATATTGAGGGAGAGAATGGCATGATCACCGGTCTCTCTATGGAGTGGTCTTTTGATGCAATGACATCCATGTATATTTTGGATGGAGAAGATGTCTCTGCCGATACAGAAGCTGAAACATTCAAAAAACTCGCAGCGTCTGTAATCGAAAACATGATGTACGAGCACTACTTCACGTACTTTTATGATGGTGAAGAGCCCATCAAATATCAGGTGGTTGAGAACGCGAAATTTGAGCGTGATAAAGCCAAGATGGTTCTAACATTTGACCTGCCACTTTCTAAGCCCAAACCAGTGACAAGAGACTCGCTTCGCGTATTGATTTTTGACCCTAGTTACTTTGTCGACATGTCGTGGCTATCCAATAGGGACGTGACATTGTCACCTGAACTAGCGAGACAATGCCAGTTAGAATTAATCGAGCCTAACCCGACGCCAGAACAGATGAGTTATGCGATGTCTCTACCTGTCGATGCAGATCCAGATAACACGCTAGGCCAACTGTTTACACAATCGGTTGAGCTTCATTGCGCTGCGGTTCCCGCTTCTTAGTCTCAGTGGTGCATGTCAGCCATTAAGTAAGCGTCTAGCTGATTAAGCATGGCAACTAATTAACACAAAGATTCCAGATATAGGTTCTTGTTAGATGAAGAAAAATCAATCCAAATTCAATCACTACCTCATTGGTGCTGGGGCGTTAGTGCTTATTGCTATTGGGGCGTATCAACTGTGGTCTATGTGGCCATCGTTAGTTATCTCTAGCATCCAATGGCAAAGAGAAGTCAATTCAGAGCTTGCAGATTTACTCTATGAAGCTAAGTCCAACCCTTGGGGGGCAGGCAGTTACCTTATCGGGTTCAGCTTTATCTATGGCATGCTTCATTCTCTGGGGCCTGGGCACGGCAAAGTTATTGTGTCTACTTACTTAGCCACTCACCCAACCAAAGCAAAAGCGAGTTTAGTGCTCACGGTTGTTTCTGCATTTTTACAAGCATTGGTCGCAATCTTATTAGTAAGCGTGTTGCTATGGGGATTTAGTGCTTCAATGCGAGTGGTGAATGACAAAGCGAATATGTTTGTTTCATTAAGCTTTGCGTTAGTGGCCGTGGTAGGTGCGTTGATTTGCTGGAAAGCTCTGAAAAACATCTACTCAACGATGCGTAAACCGCAACCAACTCTGAGAGTGAAAGCCATCACTCCATTAGCAACAGGCGCAGTTTCGTCAGTGCAAGTTCATACGTCAATGGCGCTTCGTTCATCTGGTTCAATGGTTATGGACGCTACCCATTCATTACAAGCCGCTGACCACACTCATGCAGATCATTCTCATACCGACTGTGGGTGCGGCCACCAGCATGTAGCCGATGCAGACGCAATCAACAAAGCCTCAACGCTCCGAGAATATGCGGGAATCATAGTGACGATTGGCGTAAGACCGTGCACCGGAGCCATCATGGTTCTGCTTTTCGCGAACATGGTTGGCCTATATTGGATGGGCGTATTGAGCGCCTTTGCGATGGCCGTAGGCACAGCATTAACAACCTCATTAATTGCAATGATGACGCTAACAGGCAAGCATCTAGTGAAGCGCTATTTGGCAGCAGGCAATAAGAACAGCAACGCCTCATTGAAAGCCGCAGGTCACTACTTGCAACTCTTTGGCGGCATTTTGCTTGTGTTGATTGGCTTGTTGTTAATGAACGGCCAAGACAGCGGCATGTCCCCGGTATTCACTATGTAGCGCACAACCGGGTAGCAATTAAGCTCAGGGTCTTTTCACTCGTTCCGCATACATCAAGGCCTCGTAAACGCGAGGCCTTAGCTTTATCTTATGAATGTAAATGGTCGACTAGAATCACTTATCCACGTCACCAGTAACGCCTTCATGGGATAATTCTCCGGACAGTTCAGCTTGCACTTCAGCAAGGCTTTCTTCTTCAAGCGCCACAATTTTTGCAGTTAGTGCATCAACTTCGATCTCATAAGCTTTGCCATCACGGGTAACAAACACATCCCATTGATTGTCAGGCTCGTCATGACGAATCCCAAGAACCTCGACATCCAAAGATAATAGCGCTGCATTAATCGCTTGTTCTTTAGTGATTATCTCTGTGCCTTGAGCCGCATAGGTTGAAACACTAAATGTACTAACAGCGGCCAAAGCACCACATAAAATTAACTGTTTCATTGTTTTCTCCTTAGCTTTTATGGCTATTTTCACCATATTGATAATGTGGTGTAGCGCGTGAAAAAAATGTTAGCCATTGTGCAGGTGCCTTTCATTTTCGTTTTTCTCCACTTTCTCGCCTTACCCTCTTTCCATGTTCGCAACCCGTCTGTGCAGATTCCGCATAAGTCCTATTCCATTCCGCTAGTTTTTCAAATTTTATCGCTCTCTATAATCCCCTTCATCCGCTGCGGCGAACCAAATTGATAAGTGAGAAAGTTGAATATGACTAAGAAATATCAGAATGCAGTGCTGGATGATCAAGCACTGATTGAAGGCCTCAAATCAATCAACCCAGTATGGGGCGATATGACCGTACGCGTTGCGGGTGAAGCATGGGGCATGCCGTTAATTGACCAAAAAACCAAAGCGCTCATTAGCATTGCGATTGACCAAATGGCACTCAACGTAACGGGCGAAGGTAATCCATTTGGCGCCCACGTTGATATGGCACTTAAACAAGGGGCGACCTATGCAGAGCTTGAAGAGTTAATCGTATTTGCATCGGCATACACTGGCTTTAACAAAGGGGCGACGACGATGGGCGCACTCAACAAAATTCGTCATGAACGAGGAGATTTCTAATGGCTATTCCAGGGCTAAAAAAACCAGACCATATCGGTTTCACGGTACCGAATTTAGATGAAGCTATCGCTTTCTTCCGAGAGCATTTTGACTTTGAACTGGCGTATGAGTTTGGCCCATTCGCGTCCGATGATGACTGGATGAAAGATCACTTAAACGTTAATCCACGTGCAGAGATCACCAAGATTGCAGTGATGAACGCGAAAGGGATTAACTTAGAGATCTTTGAATACTCAGACGCAGTAAAAAGAAGCAAAACAGCACCAAATAACGCCGACATTGGTGGTCACCACCTTGCTTTCTACGTTGAAGATATGGACGCCGCGGTAGCGTATCTAAAAGACCAAGGCATCACAGTCCTTGGAGATGCAACCACCATGACTGAAGGCCCTACTGCTGGAGAGTCTTGGGTTTACTTCATGGCACCTTGGGGGATGCAATTAGAGCTTGTGTCTTATCCAAACGGCAAAGCTTATGCAAATAAAGCTGATGCAAATCGTGCTTCTGTTGCGTTGTTTGACCCACGATGAACATTATTTTTATCGTGATGACTGTGATCGCGGGTATGGGCTTGTCTTTCGAGGCAGGCTTACTTGGCCCTTTAGGTGAACAAGTCGGCCATTTATGGGCAACCTTGAGCATCTTTGGCGTTGGTACTGCGTTGCTTTGGATGATTCGTCACTTTACACCGAATGGACAATTCAAAGCTTGGAACACCATTCCAAAATGGCAGTTTATCGGTGGTTTACTGGGGCCTATCTACGTGGTCGTTCTTACATTAGCGACGCCAATTTTAGGGGTTGCAATGACGATGGTTTGCGTCCTGTTTGGTCAAATCACTAAGAGTTTTGCGATTGATTACTTCGGCTGGTTTGCAATGCCAAAGCAAGCGACTAACCCACTGCGTTTGCTTGGTTTGGGTTTCATATTCCTCGCTCTCTGTTTTGTCTATTTAGGAGGACAATCATGACGCTGATTATTTTACTTGCCATTGCATCAGGCATGGCATTGAGTGCTCAAGCGGCGATTAATGGTCAACTGGGAGCAAAAGTTGGTGTGATTGAAAGCTCCCTGCTGACCTTTAGCATGGGAACCGTTATCACGGGTTTACTGATTTTCTTCTTTGAACCAAGTTACGACGCAACTCTGTTATCGGTGCCTAAATGGCAACTCGCAGGCGCACTATTTGGCATCTTTTACATGATCGTCATGGTGGCGGCAGTGCCAAAGGTTGGTGTCGCGATTGCCACTGTTGCCACCATTCTTGGCCAGATGATCATGAGCCTGATAATCGATACTCAAGGTTGGCTTGGGAATACGTCCATTGAACTGAATTATTGGCGTATTGCTGCCATGGTCTGCATTGCGTGCGCCTTAGCCTGTATTTATATCGCCAATCGCCAAATACAAACCGAATCAGAAGCACCGTTAGCAAAAGACAATATTACGACTCAACTTACCAAGGAAACATTGCATGTCAGCTAAAACCATCATCGTGTTCTTTAACCTAAAATCAACCACGGATGAAACTCAATATCTTCAATGGGCCAAAGAATCAGATCTACCGACGGTAAACAAACTCAGTAGTGTTTCATCGTTCGAGGTCTTCAAAGGCATCAGCATGTTTGGTCAAGATAAGCCGTTACCCTGGGATTACTTTGAGATTATTCAGATCGATTCTGAAGAGGCATTTCTTAGCGATATTCAAACTCAAGAGATGCAGAAGATTGTCGATCAGTTCCAATCTTTCAGCGAGGATGCACACTTTATTGTTACTGAGAATATCCTCACCGCATAATAAATGAACCTTCAGGCAAGCTAACTATTAGCTTGCCTTTTTTTATGTTTAGACCGTAATCTTTGACTAATGAAAGTAGGAGAAAGCTTGTGAATTACGATGTCTCTTTATTGGAAATAAAACTGTTCTTGATGACCACCCAATTTGGCAACTTTTCTGAGGTGGCACGTCGCCAAGACATGACACCATCGTCGGTGTCTCGCAAAATGGCGCAGCTCGAGGAGAAAGTCGGAACCAAACTTTTACATCGTCATACACGCTCAATTTCTCTTACTGATGAAGGTGTGGCATTCAACAAGCATTGCACCGAAATCATCAATCAGTATGAATCGGTTGTCGAACGCATTGAACAGCGTGCAGACACGCCTCGTGGCACCGTCAGAATAAGTGCACCGGTTGCCTTTGGTCGACTCCACATCGCGCCATATCTCGCGGAACTGTTAGAAAGGTATCCACTTCTCAAGGTGGAAGTCCATCAGACGGATGCATTTGTAAACCCTGCCGCTGAATCTATCGACTTATTGATCCGCATTGGTGTGCCGCAAGATTCTTCATTAAGGATGAAACGTTTTGCTAAGCAGCGCTACGTCATGGCTGCAAGTCCAAACTACCTAAAATCTTATGGCACCTTAACTACGCCAGAAGAACTCAAACAACATAACTGTTTAGTGTTTAAGGGACCAAATGGTCTTCAACGCTGGTTTATTGGTGAAGATAGATTAGAGCCGTATGAAGTTTCAGGATCACTCTACAGCAACAATGCAGAAACGTTGGTCGCGAGCGCGGTCGGTGGCAGTGGAATTGTCGTCTTCCCTACTTGGTTAATTGGGGAAGAATTGAAGAGTGGTCAACTTGTCCCTTTACTAGACGGTTATCAAGTCTCGACCAGTTTAGAGCAACAATCGATCAGTGCCCTTTATCTTGATACTGATAATCTGGCGGCAAAAGTTAGGGTCGTAATTGATTTTCTAGCGGACAAATTCAGCAGCACAAGCGACAAGAACTCATGCTACTGGGATGCTATTTAATCGAGTTTTACCCAATCAATAGCCACCAGCTGCTTAGGTTTTGTCTGCCAATCCTAAAGCATCAAGATATTGTACTAACAAGAGCAAACCCTGACGGTATTATTGATTTACAAAAGAGAAATAAAACCGCTAAAGAAAAGTGCTGAGAAGCGATACAATGCTCGAGTTGCGAGATCGCAGCATGAAATACCAATTCAAAGAAAGCCCATTAACAAGAAGCATTAAAGTAGCCTCACATGTCTAAAGAACCCGGTTTCACTACAGAATACAAACTCGACAAGACGTTTTTCGCGGAGTGTTATGATCAAACTAGCCTTCCGACTCAATTTCCTAAAGCCTATTTAAAGGGAATACTGTTTCTTATTTTTGGTGTGGTTCTACTGGAGTTTGAACTATTACCTAACGGCTATGTTGGCTGGTTCTTTATTGTTTTGAGTGTGATTGAAGCATTCAGTGTGTACTGCAAAAGAACCTGGTGGTTATGGCGACAAAAAATCAGCTCAGGCGCAGGCAGCAAAATCGTCTTTCAAGGTGATGCTAACGGAGTGAGTTACAAAAACCACAAAGCGACCAACACCATCGCGTGGAGTGACATCGACCAGCTTGAGCAGACCGATCTCGGTTTTATCTTGCATATCGGTAAACAGCGCCAATATGTGAGTAAATCTTGTTTAAGCGATGAAGCCATTGCCTTCATGATTGAACACCATGCCGCATCAAAAGCGAAATAACACCAATAAATGCCTGCTGACTTAGCAGGCATTTTTCTATCTCCTTTAATTCTATATATCGAATGACCGGACAATAACAATGAATACCGTGTACCAAATCAGTGATTGTCACCTTTCCGATGAATCCAGCTATGAGAACCTGCGTAGAGATCTGAAATACGTCAGCAAAGACACAGCATGCAAGACAATTTTTCTAACTGGTGATATTTGTTGTAACCCAAAGTCTGGCGACTACGTTCGATTAGAGGCGTTCATTAGGCAACACATTAGCGACCAATCTATTTACGCGATTGCAGGGAATCATGATGACTCTCGCTTAATGCGCACAGAGCTAAAGGGCTCGACGATTTGTGTCACCGACAAAGCCACCATCTGTGAACGAGAGTTTGTGTTCCTAGACTCAAGCTTCAAGCCTCTCGATAAACAACACCCACTTGGTTCAGGGCGTATTGATAACCGCGGCATGGCTCAGCTAAAACAACAATTAAGAAAGGCCAATGATCCTATAGTGGTTGTTCACCACCCTGTCATTCCAGTCGGGGCTGATTGGATGAAAGCGATCCGTCTAGAGAACGATGCTGAAGTGATGAGCGTGCTTCAAAAATATCGCGTTCGTGATGTGATCTGCGGTCATGGCCACGATGGAATAACGGCGACACAGCAAGGCATCACCCAATATATGGCCCCGTCGACAGCCTATGGCTTTGAGCACTTGATCAATGAATACAATCGCAGCGAGAAGGTAGGATTAAGTCGAATCTCGTTGTCGACTGACTCCATCAACTACCAAGCTGTCTACCTTTAAGGATGCAAGCTTTAACCTTGCTGCGCTGCTAACTTAATACTCCGCGAACTTGGTGCTGCGCTACAAATACTCTTTGACTTCTTTGAGCTTGCCTTTCAACTTATCTTTTTTGCTTAGCGCTTTGTCGAACTCATCTTTTGATGTATTGAGGTAACTCACGCCATCTTTAATTTGAGCTAAGTAAGCCACGTAGATGGTGTCCATAGTGACGAATTCTATACCCGACTTAGTGATGTATTTGCGGGCAAACTTTCTGGTTTTTTCGTAAGACTTGTAAATCTTACCTGCAAGTTCACTACCTGGTGCGTAGGTCGCAAACTTATCGGGCTCCTTCTTAAACTTATATTTGAGCTTTCTCATGTGCTTTTTCATGAGTGAACGTTTCTTATAAGCTGGCAGATCCAACACGCCAATGAGCACCTCCTCTTTAGAGCTGACCAGAGGGTGTAGAATCCACATCATCGCAACAACGGGTATATCTTGGATGCTCTTGTTGAAAAACGTACAGCAAGCTAGGCCAGTAATAGTGCTCTTGTTCAGATACATTCTCAGGCATTCTTTTTGGAAAGCTTTGTATCGGGCGATAGTAATCTTTCTGTAAATGTAGTTAACGCACCACTGACAAATCGACTTCGCCGCTCTTGCTATGGCTGTCGCAGGTGAGGCAGTACCCAAAGAAACGATATTGACCACTAACGTTGCGGAATTAAAAGAAAACTCCAATAACCCGTCTTCTAAGGCAGTCGCTTTGATTTTTCTTCTCACCACTCTCAGCGTCATCTGCCCTTGGCTATCCGCTACTGATATCACTTTGGTCGCTTTCTTATAGAGTGAAACGCCCTTCACTCCTTTATATGCGCCTTGAACTATCCCTTTGGTGTCTTTAATGAAAGGAGCAAATTCTTCCCAAACATCGCTGACTAAGTCAAAGATCAAAGGTTTCATCTCGGTGAATACGTTTGAAGGTAATAACTCCAATCCAGGAACGCCTTGAACCGTCCTATTAACCTGAGCGAAGATCTCATTTGACGTGTCACCTACCGCTTGCCCATTATCACTATCATTCGACTTTGAGAGATCCTTCACCTCATTCGTTATTTTTCTGACTTTGTTCAGCACCTTTCTATTTTTTCTAATTTGCTCAGGTGTTTTCACTGTGTCATCGATACTTACTTCACTAAAAAACCTAAGGAAGAAAAGTTGTTTGTCGTCTATCGGGTCACCTGTTATTTCCAAAGAATTGTTCAAAATATCTGGCATGATTCACTGTCCTTGTTCATCCATTTAAGATCGTTTAGCAAGTTGAATATTTACACACAAAAGAGGCTGATATGAAGGATTGTAAAACGAGAAAAGAGCCTCGAAACGTATTGGCGGACTCTTTATCTTTACCTCTCGGGGTGATCAATAATCGCCCACCATATTGTTCGATATCCGTCTTTTCTGTGGCTAAAAAGTTTGAGCTATAAAATCAAATGTAGCTTCTGTTTGAGCATAGAGCCAACTGACTCAGGTAGGAAAAGCTAGGAAGGTGTGGTGAGTCGAATTTCACCTAAAGGTTTGTTGTTCTTTAATTTATCAATCTGTGATTGAAGACAGCGCGGACACAGATTTGGCGTTACACTCATTAAGATCAAACAAATAACGAGGGTCTATGACGTTTTCTCCTGCCATTTTGCGTAAAGTCTGGTACTCCCCTTCTATTAACCTTGGGCTTCGCGCCACCAGTGCCATTGTGCTGTTTCTAGGTTTAGGGGTGCTGTCGAATCAAACCACTATCGCCATGACCGCGCTGATGACCATGCCAGCCGCTCTGATTAGTGGCCTCGACGCAGCTGGGCCAAGGAGATGGACACGTTTTGCGATCACCGCAACTGCTTGGGGCATGACTCTGGCCGTCAGTTACGCTCTTCTGAAAAGCGGACTGCCTTTATGGGTGACTTATGGTGCTATGGGCGCTTTGCTTGCGAGTGCGGCAGTCAATGGCCCATTCTGGGCGAGGCTTGGTATGTCTAGCCTCCTGATTGCTGTCGTCAGTCTGTCGCTTCATAATTCCAACACAGCCTTAAGCTTGTACCCAATGTTGGTGCTTGGGCCCTTTACTTTTTCGCTGTTTAGCTGGCTTTGGTTTGCGCTATGGAAGCACTATGCATTGCGCGTGTGTCTGTCCGCGATTTACGAAACCTTGGCAGACTACATCCAATATCGACAAGCATTCTTGTTAGGTAGCGAAAGTGATGCACCGAAAAGACGCATCAAATACCAACTCATCGAGTTGTTCCAACAGGCTCTTCAATCTGAATCTTTTCGATCTAAACAAGAAGATGCTAACTCGCTTCGACAAGCCTTGTTCCTCGCTCTTGATACGTTTGAAGTGATAATCAGCAGCCACACAACGAATCCCGATCTATTAAGCCAATTTCAGTCCAGTAAGCACAAGCGAGACTTGCTATTGGTATGGAGTCAACATTGCCAGCAAAGGTTAAGACACAAAGCCAAACAGCTTCTGCTTAACACAAACGAAGAGATGAAGCATTTAAGTTCATTACAACAAGAAGCCGACGACTTAATTGAAGCGGTCAAGCTCGAAGACCAACCCCGCTTTCGTTATTGGGCATTCGCCGTGAAGCACATATCTCGCCGTATTGAGCTTAATGAACCCGCTTATGAACGTTCTTTTGAAGTGCAGCCGTTCGAGTTGTCTTTTCGCCTGCCAAGTCGAGGTAACCCCATTTGGCGTCATGTTACCCGTGTCGGTTTAATGTTCGCACTTGGCGCTGGAATTGCGGAATACTTTGAATTGATTCGCCCTGATTGGGTTCTGATTTCGATGCTGATGGTGATTCAACCAAGCTTCTTAGCGACACGCAGTAAAACGTGGCAACGCTGTTTAGGTACGGCGCTTGGTGTGCTGTTCGCGACCTCTTTGATTCACATTGGTGTACCGACGACCGCGATGTATACGCTTATTGTCATCCTCTTGCCTGTCGCGATGCTTAATATTATGCGCCATTACTCGCTAGCCATTGGCTGTATTACGGCGCTATTGATATTGGTGTATCAGACCATGGCGCACCAAGGGCTCGACTTTGCCGCGCCACGCGTTATCGACACCGTGGTCGGTGGTGCGACTGTTCTGCTCGGATATAGCTTGTTATGGCCGCAATGGCGAGGCAAAGAGATCCACACTCAAGCGTTAAAGGCACTTAATAGTTCAAAAAGCTTATTTGTGTATTGCTATGAACAGCTGCAAATTGGTACCGAACAACATGACCATACTGCGCTAACCAAGCAACGTGCCGCTATGCTAACCGCTGAAAGCGACCTTGAGCTGATTTACAACGAGATGCAGCAAGAGCCAAAACACACTCGCGCCGATCCTCACTATTATGAAGATATGCTGAGTCACTATCGATTGTTAAGCCATTACCTCTGCTTACTGATTCCACTGGTCAGAAAAGGCACGCAATACCAAGGCTCGCAACAAGTCGAGAGTTTGATTCATGATGCGATGGATGCATTGATCAATACCATTCGTGATAACCGCGTCCATGAGCTGCCGACACTGGTTAACAAAACAGATGCCGAACATCCAACTTCAACAGCCGGTCAGCAATCAGTAGAAGAGATCATCTGGTTAGCACTGATGACTGTAAAACAAATGCACGACTTAGTTCGGCGCAATCTCGAAAACGAAGAACTCGAAAACTAAAAGTTTGAAAACGAATAAGCTAGAAAGCTGAATACGTGGGATTATCGCCCCGCTCTCACAAGTAACCAAAGCCTTGCAAGCGTTATTATCCTAAGGTTTGCTAGCAAGGTCTTTGTGATTGATAATAAGAGCAATATAGGCGCAGGTTAGCGCTTTTTATCACCTAGGTTTATATTGAGGCTATATGGAAATCAAAGTACTAAAAAGCTTTGTGGCTGTCGCGACACATTGCAGTTTTTCAAAAGCTGCAAAAGAGTTGAATACCGTTCAACCTGCCATTAGCCGCCATATCACAAGCCTTGAACACGAACTTGGAGTGAGCCTATTTTTCCGTACATCTCGCGAAGTCGTCATTAGCGCCGCAGGGCAACACTTACTTAAAGATGCGATTAGACTCATCGAACAAACGGAACAAGCAAAACAGTCCGCGATTCGAGCTTCTTCTGGTTGTATTGGCACTTTAACTATTGGTTATCTTGGAGGCGCAACTCTGAGTTTTCTGCCTCGTTTAGTTCGACAGTATATTGCTGAAAACCCCAATATTGATGTTGATCTTGTTGAGATGACGGCTTCTGAACAGATCGAAGCTCTGGACAAACGAGAGATCGATATTAGCTTCTCTCGCCCACTGCCGAACCTGCTTGTTGATGATTACGCCTCGGTGACGATCTATACAGATAAGCTTGTTGCTGTTTTGCCCGTCACCCACGAGCTGGCTAAATACTCCACCATTCAAATGAAACAACTTCAGCAAGACCCTTTCATCTTATTTGAACGAGAACAAGCGGTAGGATTATTTGACTCCATCATTACTCAATGTGACCTATCTGGCTTCTCTCCAAATATAAAAAAACAACCCAACAACATGCAAACCGTGTTAACCCAAGTCTCTTCTGGCTTAGGTGTCTCTATCGCTCCGCATGCAATTCGTGATTTACGCAGTGAGGGCTGTGTATTTGTTAACCTTGAATCTGTGGATGTAGAGATGCCATTAGTGATGACACACCATTCACACACTCTATCCCCAACGGCCAGAGTATTTGTTGCTGTCGTACAGAGTGAAATTAAGGCGATTCAACAAAACATGGCTTAGAAAGTTATCTATACCAGATTCGTATAGAATTTAAATCAAATGGTTATTTTTGTTATTCAACCGCTAACCTTAGACTTAGCTCATCAAAATCATTCATTAAAACGATGAACCAAAGTTAAGGTGTCACCATGTCAAAATCGACTACAGAAGTGTTGAGCACAGGACGTTTATTACTGATGTCGAGCGCTGTCTCGGCAACTGCTGCGAACCTTTATTATAACCAACCTATCCTCCCTAAGATCGGCGCAGAGCTCGGGTTAACAAGCGAACAGCTAGGCGCAGTGCCAGCTGCCGGTCAGATTGGTTATGCCGTGGCACTGCTGTTCTTATCGCCCTTAGGAGACACGTTACCCCGCAGACGCCTAATAGCGATCTTGTCTGTCATGTTGGTGTTGTCATCTTTTGTCGCGTTTACTGCATCTAGCTTAGTGGCTTTGGTTGTTGCGTGTTTTGCGATTGGTTTGAGTGCCAACATCACGCAGCAGCTGATTCCATTTGCAGCGTCACTAAGTACTCCAGAAACGAAAGGAAAAGTCATTGGCACGTTAATGACTGGCCTAACTGTGGGCATCTTGCTTTCGCGTACACTCAGTGGATTCATCGGTGAGCAATTTGGATGGCGCGCGGTATTTATGATGTCAGCAAGTATTGCGATGGTCTTTGGTGTGTTGCTGTATGCTTTTTTACCGACGAACACACCGACAACTAAAATACCTTACCTTAAACTTGTTGCGAGCATGGCCACGTTAGTTAAGCAGCATGCGACACTGCGTACTTCCGCTTTAACTGGTGCGCTTTGGTTTGCTTCGTTCAATGCGCTGTGGGCGACGTTAGCTCTGCATGTCAGTGAATCTCCGTTTAATTACAATGCACAACAGGCAGGAATGTTTGGTGTTATTGCACTTGCTGGGGTAATTGGTGCCAAAGTTTCAGGGTCACTGGTAAGCAAGTTTGGATCTCGAAATATGATCAGTATGGCGTTAGTTATTATTACTGCTGGTTTTGTTATATCGGGGCTTTTCGCTGACACATTGGTTGGATTGATCGTCGGTATCATTCTCATTGACCTTGGGGTATTCAGCGCTCAAGTATCGAACCAAGTACGCGTATTCTCAATTGACCCACAAGCTCAAAGTCGTATCAACGGAATTTATATGCTTGGCTACTATCTCGGTGGTGCGTTTGGTTCATTTGTGGGAATTCAGGCATTTGAACGTGCGGGTTGGATGGGTGTTGTGGGCTTTAGTATTGCGGTCGTGATATTGAGTTTTATCGCTAACCGTTCAAATAAGCAATAAGTCTTCTCGCCTTGATCTTTAAATTTTAAGTTTTCCAATATACACAACGAATATTCACTCTGAGTTTGATAGCAAATTACCGACCAGTGATTTTCTATCGTTCTAGATCTGATAAGGCAGTAGTAACTCTACTCTCTCAAGTTTTGAATATCATGATTCTCAAACAAGCTTTCCTGCCTAGAAAGCGGTTATGCCTTTGCGAGATGATCTTGGTCTATTCTTATCATTTAGACGACTGAGTTCCGAGGCTTTGAGCATGAATAAACTGTTTTTAATCTTATTAGTTTTTATTTTGTCCGGATGCGGAACAAGTGATAGTGCTTTGATTGAGAGTGGTCACAACACCTCTTACATACAGGGCTTTCACGATGGTAGGCATAGCGGCATGCAAGAAAGCGGCAATAGCTTCGAAAACTACATAAAAGATGGGAAGCGCTTTGAATCAGACAGTGACTACAAACAAGGCTGGATCGCGGGTGAGTCTGAGGGGAAAAAGCTACAAGCGGAAGCAACAGCGATCGGTAAAGGTGCCGCTGCTGGTTATCCACAAAAATCGACAACGACAGATTTAGATGAAGTAGCAAAAGACACCTTAAAAGGCGTCGATACATCGGGCTTAGAGAATTTAAAATAAAAGTATAACAAAGCCAAGGTTGGAGTCTGGAATAACTCGTACCTTGCCCAACGCTTGCCCGACGCTTACAAATGCACCTAAGCAAAAATTGATCTGCATCAGCATATGGTTTAATAATGATTAACTACTAAGCATTCATAATACATATTGCGCAATACTGAATTGAGAGAGTTCATTTTTACGTTGTTGGTGATTTCATGGATGTTCACACCTTAGCTATATATACCTCTTTGTTAGCAGCCACGGTTGCGAGCGCTATGTTGTTAACGCATAAATATATACTCGCAGGCACCACGTTAGGGGTGAATTATATTGCTTATGCTGCTTTGCTGTTAGGAGCCAGTGTTACCCCACTTTCGTTCGGCGTTACTCAATCTTCAGTATCCATCGTTTTTCTTTCCAATGGTGCATACGCAACGGCTTTTGGTTTACTACTCGTCGGCATAACCGTGTTACGAGGAGCAAGTCGATCTTTTCTCGTAATATCAATCATCATTAGCTCCCTTGGCATTAGCTTCTTCCTTTATAGCGCTCTAATTGCGCCTTCTGTTACTTCTAGGATCGAGGCTCGAAGTATTCTCGTTGTGACGATATGTATCTTAGCCCTATGTGCAAACTATTCCGGGGAAAAGCACGATAACAGAGAAGCAAAGTGCCTGCTGAACCTAACCCTGTTTATCAACATTCTCTATATGGCAATTAGGGGCGTACTTGCTCATACCAAAGGAACGAACTCGAACTATTACCTGATATCAGATATTCATAAATTGTCTTTCGTTATCATGACAATCACAATTGTTAGCCTCGCATTTTCAGTGTTTTGGATCTTAACTGAGCGTTTGTTGAAGCAGACCTATCGTTCATCGATCACTGATGAACAAACCGGCCTTTATAACCGTAGAGGCCTAGCAGAACTGATACCCAAGCTTGTTCAACCAGGCCGAGAGAGTGACATTTCTGTGCTGATGGCCGACCTAGATCACTTCAAAAAAATTAATGATACCTATGGTCATGACAAGGGAGATGATGTGATTAAGCACTTTGGTCAAATTCTTGAAGATACATGCCGCACAAGCGATTTCTGTTTTCGCTATGGTGGAGAAGAGTTTGTTGTCATGTTACCTAGAGCGAATAAAGTTCAAGCAATGCAGATAGCTGAAAGAATAAGGAACCACGCAAAACACAACTCCAATCAAGAGCTCTCTTCTGGCACGTATACTGTCAGCATTGGAGTGACTCAGGCTCTCATAAACGATGACTGGATTTCATTAATTAAAAGAGCGGATAACGCCCTATACGACGCAAAATCTCAAGGGCGCGATTGCATTGTTGAGCGTTAAGCCGAGTTGTAAAACAGTGTAAATATTCTTCCATCACAAAACATGTTGGCTAAGATTCAAGAAGTTAAACACACACAACAAGTAAGGTTAGCAAGGATGCGCATTTTTCGGTTTGTTTTAGCGATAGCATTATTGGCGTCGTCGTCCGTAGTGATGGCAAAAGATAGCGACATGATTCGTGATATCACTCGGGAGCAAGTCGATGAAAAAGCGCTTACCGATGCAATCGCTTCAAGAACATTGTCTTGGCTAACGGGAAGCTCATCTAATAATGACTATATGTCTGTTGGTCGCATGGCTAACTACTTTGGTTTTGTTGGCTTGCGCGTGGCAAGTGGACATAGCCTTTCTCGAAGCCAAGTTGCCAAGCAAACTTTATCTGTCCTCAACTCTCAGCAACGAAACACTTTGCTAGCGTTGCTTGAACAACAAAAAACTCCTTTTGAGAAAGTTGCAAAAAGCCGATTTGCCATGAACAGAGCATTAGAAGGGTTATTAATCGGAGAGAGCATCTCTGAAGAAGAATTCCTCGAGCTTGGGCAGCGCTATGGTCAGCATGAAGCCCAGCTAGGCCAAATAATCGCTGAAGCCTTTGGCAAGATTATCCAGACTTTAACGGCAGAACAGAAACAGCAGCTCGACGCTATTCGACATGCTCACCTCAACGGAAAAGGTCAAGAGCTAGCAAAAGGTAACTCTAAGCCAAAGATTAAACTCAATAAAAATGACAAAAAAGAGCTAACCAACCTCGCCGCTCGCTTCTTAAGTTGGTCTACAGGTAGTGAAGCGTTTAATGACTTCGAGGTAGTGGGAAAACCTAGCCAGCACTTTGGTTTTGTAAGCTTAAGAATAGCTTCTAATCACGGAGTTAAAAGAGGCCAAGTATCTAAAGAGGTAATGTCATTACTCACTGCAGATCAACGAAAGGTACTGGAACAGGCTGCCCAAAGTAATATTGATGAGTTTAATCGTTTTATCGAGCAACGCGGAAAGCTAATGCGCAACTTAGAAGTCGCACAAAATGGTCAATCGATTGAGACCGAAAATGTACTCAGATATGGTCGTGAGGTCGGAAAGGTTGAAGCCAGCATGACCTGGAGCCAAGCGATGGCCATGCTCAAAGTACGAGCATCATTAACAGATGAACAGTCTCAATCTCTACTCAGTATTCGCAACAAATATACCGCAGTTGGCGATCAAAACTTACCGAAAAATAGTGTAGATCGAGGTCGCCAGCTTTACTCACAATGTAGCTTGTGTCATTCAGACAGCTCAACCACGGCTCCCAATTTGAATTCAATTGTTGGTCGTAAAGTGGCTTCAGATGACAGTTATAACAATTACTCTAAAGCCATCATCGATTTTTCTGGCAGCCATAAGGTTTGGACGGAATCACTGTTAAAGCAATTTATTGCATCACCTAAGGCTCTAATTCCAGGTACATATATGGGATTCTCAGGCTTGCGAAATACTCAGGACCAACAAGCGTTAGTCGACTATCTAAGTTCGTTAAATTAGCTGTTTGGGGCGAATTCAAAGAGCCAAACTCATTGAAGATCCGATAGCGAATACGCCAAAGTGTGCGGCGTATTCGCTTAACTATTTTGGCGGTAAGTGAAGGTCTTTCACACTCACCTCTCATAAGCCGATAACCGAGCCATCCCCTTAAAGCGACTCTAGAATTTCCCGCCATTTACCCATTCTGCTTTTGGTGGCACGGGTTCTTGGTTTACCCATATCTCTTTAATTTGACCGCCCTCAACTCGGAATAGATCAAAACGCGCAACCTCGAGGCCATGTTCAATAACTCGGCTGTAAGCTGCTACGAAGTTACCTTGACCGACAATCTTAAACACATGGTCATAGCCACCAATATAACTCTCCAAAGGGCTCACATCTGAGGCTTGATAAACGGCTAGCTCCTCGTGCTGGAGGTATTTTGATAGCTTGTCTTTCTGCCCTAGTACCATGACATCACATAAAAAATCACGGATAAGGTTTTTATTCTCTTCTGTTTTATCTAGGTCAGTATGATTGATTGGCCCTTGCAGCCGACCTTCCCCTTCCGTTGGTTGAGCTTCGAAGGCAGAAATTACATCCCAATGTTCAATAATTTTATCGTCATTATCGGTATCGAATAAATCCGTAGTCACCCACTTATATTCGCCATTATTAATATCTTGGAATGCTTGAACAAATACGAATTGGCCATCGACGATTGAGCGTATGATCTTTATGTCTCTAACAGGGCAACGTTTTAAGAAGGGTTCGAAGAACTCGACAAAACCATCAATACCGTTGCGTACCCCAGTGCTATGTTGAGTATAACGTTGACCAGTGTACTTCGTTACCGCCTCTAATGCATGACCATCGCGGATACCTTCCAAATACAGATTAGTCGCATTTGCTAGCTTATTGCTCATAATAGTTGCTCCAAACTTAATAGTGCCAAAGTACGTTATTTGGCTCGTTCGCTGAAAACCCTGATGAAGATAGTTTCAGGTATCCTTTTAACTGCCGGATTGTTGAATCGGCTCGACCATCGCGTCGCTATTCAAAACCAAGTTAAGCTCGATATACCTCTGTAGAATATCGAGCTTTTACAACCTAATTGGTCACTGTGGTTACTGTTTGGCGTGATAAGCTTTAGATACTGCGTAGCTATCCTCAAACCAGTTCCAACTCTTCACTTTGCCATCTTCAACCTGAACTCGAACCGCCCAGCTGAATTTACCCGTGTCTACACCAGATTCATTCGCAATGGCACTCATGCTGCCCATGAATACTGCTTGGTCGCCGTTTACAAAACTATAGTCTGTTGACCAGCTTGTGACTTTCAAACCTGCGCCAAATAGAGGAAAGAAAGTGTTGAGCACTTTTTCTTTTGACTCCCAGTTACCGATCCAAGGGATGTCGGCGTCACCTTCGTTGCGCCAGACAAAATCATCAGCCATCAATGCTTCTAGTTTTTCCATATCACCAGAGCCTGCCGCCCATAAGAATGCTTGAGCTGTTTCTAGTGTCTTTGCTGAATCGACGGCTTTTGTTTCATCTGCAAAGGCTGGAGTGAATTGAAAAAAAGCCAGAAGACTCGCTAGACCGATAAGTAGATTTTTCTTTAACATTTTCTTTCTCCTGATTGTCAATTTTGAAGCTCAATGCGTGGGAGATTAAAAGTGCCATCAGTGCATACTTTGAACTTCAGTTCTGTTTGTTGCCTTGTTGAGATAACTATAGCTGTGCTAAATTTTTGGTAAACTCACTAATTGAACACGTTGGATATGCGCAAATGCACAACATAAGATGGGATGACCTGCAATATGTTCTAACAGTGGCGAATGAAGGATCCCTGTCGGCCGCGGCAAGAGCACTTGGTGTAAACCACAGCACCGTTTTACGTCGTATTGACACCTTTGAGTATCGTCACAAATTACGAATTTTCCATAAACTTCCTACCGGATACAAACTAACGGTTGAAGGGCAAAAGCTTCTGGAGTCAGCTCTCGCTATCGAATCCACAGTAAGAGAATTGGAGCACAAGGTTTTTGGACAGGAATTGAAGCTAGAAGGTACGCTAAGAATAACGACGACCGATGCGTTATCTCGCCTCATTCTGGGTACTCATTTGGCTGCTTTTCATCGGCTTTATCCAAAAATTCAGTTAGAACTCAGCCTCACATCTCGTCAATTGGATATTTCACACCTAGATGCAGATATCGCGATTCGCCCGGCAAATGAGTTGCCAGCCCATTTAGTTGGGACCAAGTTAAGTAAAATTGCCTTTGGTGTTTACGGATCGCCAGAATATATAAATGGCCTTAAGAGTAAGCACCCCTTAAAGTCTGCATCTTGGTTAATGATGCATAGAGGCAGTGCTTCGCTACAGGTTTCTGAACTGATTTCGGAAGACAAAATTGTCATGAAAGCCGACTCTTTTGAGCCCCTGATCATCGCGGCTGAAAATCAGATGGGGTTAGCCTACTTACCCTGCTTTTTAGGTAACAGTAAGGGAACTCTGCACAGAGTAGATGTGGAAGTGATGCACCAAAATACAGACCTATGGATGATGACTCATAAAGATTTAGAAGATTCAGCCAGAGTAAAAGCATTTTTTAATTTTATGAAAGGCGCAATCAAATCAGACCATAATCGGTTGGCCGGATTTGATTATTAGCGAACGAGTGCCGGCTCTTCACCATTAGGCTTACGAACAAAATGACACAAAGCCCACAGCACAAACAAAGTTACAGTGAGCTCCCAAGCGCGTAGGAAGGTACTTTCCAACCCCAAATTGCTACTGGTCATGTACAACTGAATCGGCAGCATGGTCGCCAATAATGCATCGGCATGAACGTCTCTGGCTGAACCTTTCGCTTTGGCCATTGATGCGGTGATCATAAAGGCAAATAAACCCAACACTATGGTGTAGTAACCGAATGTAGATTGATGCCCTGCCATCAACAAGGTGAACACCACGGCTACTGCACAGCCGCCTACTTGAGTTTGAAAACGGCGGTCAACCACGTCAATAAAGCTTTTGTGTGTGGTTTGAGTTGCAGCAGCAATCACTGGAACCATGCAGAACGTTGCTGAGATGATGTCGACAATCATCAAGAATGCCAAACCAAGACCAATCAATGCGAGTGAAATGGCTCTGCTCTCAAATGTGACTGGCTGTTCTTTAAATACAGGAGGCTTGTTTCCTTGCTCAACAGGGAACAGAGCCACCATGGTTTTTGCTACTACCATGGTAATCAACATGGATACTAAAATTTCATGAATGCGCATCGGCATATCCATGGTGGAGTGCTGAGCAAACACCACAATCAAAATCCAGTTGAAGGTTGGCATCAACATTTTACCTTTCTTCGCTGGCGTATTGGCTCGACGACGCATAAAGTCGAAGAAGAACAGGCTAATGGTCCACACCACAAACGGATGCTGTGAAAATACCTCAGTCACCACCAGCGCTGTACTTGCTGCCAATAAAGTCGGTGACAAAGTACGGATCAGGCCAAGCCAAGAATAATCTTTGTTCTTGGTCATGATGATGGTTGGATACAACGCCAGATAAACGGGAGAGTCTAGGTTTAGTAGCTTTCCCAACACCATACAAATCGTCACAGTAAGTGCAACACGCAGCGCTTCATTACGTTGAGATTGACCCTGTGCAGTGTTTTCAAATGTCCACATCGTCATCTCCTACTAGTAGATGTAGCGAAATGTTGAAACCAAGTGAATCCAAGCCGAGCCAATAACGTGCATTATTGGATTGCCGCTTTCAACAATCACACTCGCGCGTGAACCTGAGATCATCGAAGGATCCAGTTCATTAACGCTAATGCGGGTACGTACTTTCTGTTGCTCACGGATCCAACGCGTATCATTGGTCACGCTAGACAACTTGCCATTGGCATTATTGGTGTCGTAAATCGCACGCTCTTGGCTACTCACTTCCCCCGTAAAGACTTGGCCCGGTAGCGCATCAAAAGAGACCAAAACTTCGCGGCCATTAGTTAGCTTATCAATGCCTTTCTCATTGAAGTCCGCACTGATCCACGCATGAGCTTCATCCACCAGCAGCAATGATGAAGTACCTTGAGTGATATAACTGCCCGATTGCAATTGTAAGTTGGTCACGACACCTTCCGTTTGCGCGACGACTTGTGTGTGGCCTAAATCCAGTTCCGCACTGGCAAGTTTTGCTTCTGCTAATTCAATGGCCGCTGTGCGGTCTTGGGTCGATAACTCAACCTCAATGCGTTTCACTTCCGCGTTCGCAGCTTCAACCGCACTACTCGCAACTTGTGTATTGGTGATTGCATCATCAAGATCTTGTTCCGTCGCGAGCCCTTTGTTACGCAGTTTTTGGTTACGTGCGAGTTTCTGTTTCGCATTGTGATATTCAAACTCTCGTTGGCTTTGTGTTTGTTTCGCTGCTGCTAATTGCTGCCATTTCGCTGAGTCAGAATCACGCGCTTGATGCAGTTCGGCTTGCGCTTGTGCCACTTTCAATTGGTAGCTACTGGCATCGATAGCAAATAATGGCTGCCCTTTTTCAACCAACTCGCCATTACTAACCATGACATCGGTAATCACACCGGACACTTCTGGCGCAATGGTCGCTACGTTACGATACAAAGTCGCTTGAGTGGTAAAAGGGGAAACATTATCTGAGGTGACTAAAAAAGCGGAGAACAATGCTGCCGCTGAAAAAACAGTGTAAATTGCGTATCTATAAAAATTTTCGTTCATGCTTGTGCCTAGTTTTCATTCGTTATAAAGCGCCGCGCTCACGGCTTATTCGATTCTCTTGTCTACGAAAACTAGGTTATAACCATTCACAAATGGAAAATAGAGCCAATAAAAGAAGTGAGGATTCCACATTTGGAAAGGTTTATGATTTGTACCGATTTCGCTCAGTGGTTGAGCGAAAAGGTCAGATAAGGGTGTATTGTAACGTTCGCATTCAGTTCCTCCCCTTTCCTTCGCTACGATCAATAGGAGATTGAAGAAGTAAGCCGCACCCAGTTACATTCCATTGGATTGCTTAATTTGAACTAGCTTCTTATGGTTAAAATGCCTATTGTACAAACCATAAAATTATAAAGACTCGCGGCCTTTGCCACAGAGACTCTCCATTTAAAGCGAAAAGACTTACTATGAATTTTGATATCAATGCACTGAAACACCACCAACTGGTCGAAGATGGTCAATTAGAAGGGTGTTACATTCATCAGCCTGTGCAAGGCAGTCAGCCAGATGACAAAGCCGTTTTAGAAGAGCGCCAAGCGCTGGAAAGCCAAGGATATAAGGTGGTTCAGGTTAAAGCGAAAGGCGGAACAACTACGTTTGCCGAGGCTATGCAAGAGCTCGCGAAAAAGACAGGCCACCAGCCTAAATAGTAATCGAACGCTTTATCCACCTCTGAATTACTATTTAGATTCACGAGAGAGTAAACGAACACTCCGTATAAGGATGAACCGTTCCTGTGTTTACTCTCACAACTGAATTAAAGCTAATTACTGAAAGTAGAGAATAACTTAAGCTGCAACCTTTACAATATGGTTGGGATACGTTCAGCTAATATCTCAGCGAATTTCTTATGTTGTTCAATTTGCCAATGTATACCCTCATCTGGGCAAGGTTTAATTTCACTTGCCGCATCGAAGAAGTGGCAGCCAAGCTCTTCAGAACGAAGCTTGAAGTAATAGGCAAGCTCCTTTGATTTAGGCTCCGCGTTCGCAAAACCCTCTTTCAACGGGTTTACTTCAAGAACATGCGTAGGCGACACTAACAAAACTTCGGGCGGCTTCGCCATGAAACTGTGCTGATAGTTTTTTATCAATTGAACAAGTCGAGCTGAACCTTTGGATATATCACTAGCAGTCAAATTAAATCGAGACTTCAAATCATTCGTCCCTAACATCAATACGACTAGGTCTGGATGATGACTTTCGATACACGGTAAAAGGTAATCTAGTCCGTTTTTTCCAGGTTCATAAGGGTCATTTAAAACTGTAGTTCGGCTATTTAGCCCTTCTTCAATTACTACATACCCTTCAGGTAGTTTTTTTTGAAGCAGCATCGTCCAGCGTTCTTCAGAATTATACCTACGTGGTAAATCAGGTGAGCAACCCCAAGTATTAGAGTCCCCAAAACATAGAATTGATTTCATACTCATTCCTGTAGTTTATTGAAATATTAATAGTATTATTATACAAATATTATTAGCGTTACTAGCACTGTGTCATATAACCTTTGCGGTTGGTGCGTGGCTTTGCTTTACCAAAAGTAAATCTACTTAGGCATAATAAGTAAATACCTGCTCATTTTCGTCAGTAAAAACTATCCTTGGATTTGTTCTGGATTGGTTTATGCCGCTACCTAGAACCCAAAAGGCCTCGCACGTGCGAGGCCTTACGTTTTTCATTTAACGTTTACAGCTACCCTACTTCGCTGACTTCTCTTGTTAACTTTCCTTACTGACCTAAGTTACTGACTCAACTGACTGAACTTCGGCAAGCTTTTCACAAACCTCTGGTGTACATCCATATAGGTTTGCATATAGATTTCATCGATATTGTCACCACTCGGGAAGCTGGATGAGAAATCGACGTGCTTACGGTCAATCGATAATTTAGCGGCCTCGACAATATGAGCAATGAACATTCTAGGATCTTCCAACCCGATAGAGATACGCATTGTCGTCGGTTTGATACCGGCTTCATTGAGCGCTTCATCACTGAGTTCTGAATGCGTGGTCAGGGCTGGGCACAAGGCCACGGTGTTGGTTTGCCCTAAGCTCACTTGCATGCCGATAGCGGGCTCAAGCATGTCGAAGAACTGTTTAAACCCATCTCGATTGATTGGCGCACGGTCGCCGTTACCTTCCATATCGATTGTGAAAAGCGCCGCTGGTAGCCCCAAGTACATGTTGTTCTGGCAGTGTTGATAGTTGTCACTGTCTGGCAAAGCAGGACACGAAACATTGATGTCTGGGTGAGCATCAAAGATCTTCGCGAGAGTCAGTGTATTAATGGTTTTCTGCACCACGCGCATCTCATAAGTTTTCATGCCGTTAAGCACTTCAAACGCTTTGTCTGCATCTAAGAATGCGCCTTTAATGTAGTACACATTCCAAAACAGGGTTTCGTTCCATGGGATTTTGGCCTCATCACCGTTGGGCTTGGTGAAAGTGACCTCCTCTCCTTTTGGCACAAACATAGTCTCATTGCGACCAATCACAACCCCGGCAGTTGTGGTGCCAGAACCCGCCAGTTCTTTGGTATAAGAGTGAATCACATAATCAGGTCTTTCCATCGCATCATCACGTTTCAGTACTGGATGTAATAAAGGCGTGCCCACTGTCGAGTCAACAATCACATCCCAACCACGAGAGTGACCAGCTTTACTTATACTCGCAACATCTAGCACGTACCCATGCGGGTTACACGGTGACTCAAGGTAAACATAGATCTTCTTACCCGCGGCGAGGCGGTCTGCGTATTTTTCAGCAACCTCATCAAGTCGAGACGCAAACTCATCTCCGGAGTAACCATCCACCCACTCTACCGCGACATTCAGATTCGAAGGTTTTCCAAACCAATCTTCCAACAGTTGGTAGGAACCGCCGTAAATATTGCGCGAGGCCAACACAATGTCTTCATGCCCAAGTAAATGGCTCAACAACCCATCAATGGCCGCCATCCCCGAGTTAAAGTTCCATGCGAGGTACTCGTTGGCTCTAGAACCAGCCTCAAGGTCAACCATGTGGTTAGCTAATGAAATCGATGTCGGATTAAGCAGGCGAGAATAAATATCGTGCAGCGGCTCTTTACCGTTAAACGCATCTTCAATCCATTCTGTACACGCAAACAAATAGGTCGCGGTACGTGTAATCACAGGGCTTGCAGAAAATATAGCAGCGACATTATCGAAGATAGGATACGCGCCTTTTGAGGCAAAATTACCATTATTGGTGGCAATAGATTGGTAAGTGGCACGCATTGGGTTTTGCAGATTGTCGAGGATCTTCGCGATCTGGAATGACAAAAACCGTTTGGCGTTAAACCAAGCGATTCGGTCACTCTTGTCGAGTTCTGAAAGTCCATCAACGGTCAATGCCCAAAGGTCGTGAGTCTTGGTATTGGCTTGGTACAGTGTCGTCGCCAGTTCAATCAGCGTGACGCCGTAATCACTGTTTGGGTCGATACCAAAATGCTTTGCTTGCTCAATGGCAAGGGCTTCTGCTTGTTCGTGTTTGGTGGTTTTTCGCAGCGGGCTAAGTTGAGTTGATGTATTCATAATTCCTAAGTCATTCCATGCTTGTTGTTCCTCCTTTAATTCTAGTTTTACGCAGATGTTAAAAATTGCTATTTGCGAAGTAAGACATACACTTTGAGCAATAATATTGCCAAATAGACTTGAATATTGATGGGATATACTAATGGACGAGATCGACAAGAAAATACTGGCTGAACTTCAAAACAACGCTCGGCTGTCTAATCAAGAGTTGGCCGATCGTGTGGCACTGTCACCCTCTCCTTGTTTGCGTCGAGTTCGAGCATTAGAGAAACAAGGGATTATTCGCGGCTATCACGCCAGTGTCGACCAAGAAGCATGTGGCCTGCCAGTCAATGTGTTTGTGTTGGTGAAACTTGAAAAGCCCACAGAAGAGAACATGCGCGACTTTGAGCATCACATTGAAGCGATTGATGAGGTGTTAGAGTGCTTTTTGATGACAGGCAATCACGACTACCTATTGCATGTCGTCAGTGAGTCGCTCAAAAGCTACGAGCAGTTCATCCGCAAACAACTAACTCGCCTGCCCAATATTGCCTCTATTGAATCCAGCTTCGCGTTTGGGCAGGTAAAAACGAAAACCAAGCTTCCAGTGAGATAATTAGACACGACTTAATTTTGCTGTGCTGATGGCATTGGATAATCATCTCCAATCATACAGATAAGTGCGCCGCCAAAAGCTTTGTCGTAACGTATTTTTCCTGTCGCATCAGAATTTTCTATGCTCGAACTGCCGTCCACAATCTTATTAATTTCTTGTGCGACTTTTGTTGGTACCAACCAGATACAAGCTGCAACAGAGCAAGTGGATGATGACGATTCGCAACCGGTCTCGGAGCTTCCTCTTACCCAAAGGCTATCCTTTTCCTTAAGCAGTAATTGCGTTGCTATGTAATCTGGATGGTCGATGTACTGATCGCCCCCTATCCATGTATCGTCATAAGGTAGATATGGCCCTTGCCATGTTGATAAGCCCGGATTTTCAATTAAGTGATTGATGTTTAAGTAGCCGAAGTTCGTGTCGGTATCGAAAGTGATTGGAGGCAAAGAGCCATTATCACGAGAATATTGCTCAGCGGCATCCAAAACAGTATTAAGTTGCCCGATTAGAAATTTTGCCTCGTCGACACGGGACATACGGTTCCCGAACTGGTTGTAGATAAAAAAAGCGGCAATGAGCATCAATAAGCCAAACGTTACAAGTTTCCATTTTTCTATCTGACGCAAAAGTTTCAACATCTATTTTTATCTCTCATCAAGAAGGTTCTGATAACGCTAAGGCAATCCCTATGGGAAAGAGTATACCAGAGTAAAATCAAGCGTTTTGCATTGAAACGTACTTGTCCATGTCTGTGGCAAATAAACCTAGTTCTGATGTGCCCAACTTAGCGCTAGAACCTCCCTAAAAACAGATAATCATCACACCCTACTTCACTGACTTAACCCTCAAATCACCTTGTATTGAATTCCTCCGAAAACAAACCAAAGCGATGGGAATCGATTCGAAGTGATCATTTTATCGGACTGTCATCTAATTTTTGTACTTTGATATAACAAATAGCTCAAAAGAAATTGAGCGATCGTTCAATTATATTAAATTTTCCACTATAGTTGATTGGTCAAACAACTCACAACAAGGAAAAGTTATGAATCAAAATACCGAATCTCAATCAGCCCCGACTCGATCTATCCCTCAAGAAGCATTTGATTGGTACGACGAATATGCACATGGTTTGATTGATCGCAGAGAGTTTATGGCTCGTCTATCTGGGCTAGCTGTACTTGGCTTAACCATGACGACGCTAACTTCTGCATTGATTCCTAATTATGCGCAGGCAGAGCAAGTCTCTTTCAATGATCCTTCCATCAAAGCAACTTACGAGAAGTTTCCTTCACCTAAAGGACACGGCGAAGGCTATGGCTACTTGGTGGTACCCAAAGAGTTAGAGGGCAATGCGCCTGTTGTATTGGTCATTCATGAAAATAGAGGCCTCAATCCATACATAAAGGATGTTGCAAGACGACTCGCAGCGGCAGGGTTTATTGCGTTTGCACCTGATGCACTCTATTCGCTTGGTGGGTATCCAGGTAATGATGACGAAGGTAGAGCGATGCAGAAGTCGCTATCAAAAGAGAAAATCGAAGAAGACTTTATCGCAGCGGCAAACTTCTTGAAGTCCCATGAAAAAAGTAACGGCAAGCTAGGCGCAGTCGGTTTCTGCTTCGGTGGCTATATCGTAAATATGTTGGCTGCGGTAATGCCAGAGCAACTCGATGCGGGCGTTCCATTCTATGGTACTCCTGCCGCACCAGATTTAAGAAAGAACGTAAAAGGCCCCTTGCTCATCCAATTCGCAGGAATCGATAAACGCGTAAACGCGACTTGGCCAGACTATGAAGCCGAACTCAAAGAGAACGAAGCAGACTACACCGCTTACATCTATGACGGCGTGAACCATGGCTTTCATAACGATTCAACTGGCCGCTATGCTGAAGAAGAAGCAGAGTTAGCTTGGAAACGTACACTTGAGTTCTTTAACCAAAAGCTTTCTTAATAGTTAGCTTTACTGAACCCGTTTTCTTTAGATTCCGAGTGACTGCCCTATTCCCTACAAAACCCAAAAGGCCTCGCACTCGCGAGGCCTTTGTTGGTCGGTAATCAGGTCCTCCCTTTTCCCATTACCAACAATAGGTTTGAGATGTAAACCAAGGGGGGTTAGAAGGGGGTTGTCGGTCGAGTCTCACGTACAGAAGCCTCGTTGATTCACTGACTTAACCGCTCATCAATGTAACTTCGCTTCAAACAAACCTATTGACCCGATCGCGCAAATAGATAATATAGACAGCTAGACGTCTACATGTCTTTTATTTATTAAATGGAGTTATCATGAACAGCTACAAAAAATTCACAGCATCCCTGTTGGCATTAGCTTTCGTATTCGGTGTAACAGGATGTGGAAAAAAAGACGAGGCTGTCATCAAGATTGGGGCGACAGTTGGCCCACATGCACAAGTTGTACAAGCTGTTGCCAAAGAAGCAGCAAAGCAAGGGGTTAACATTGAACTCGTTGAATTCTCAGACTATATCACCCCTAACGCAGCATTAGATGATGGAAGTATCCAACTGAACAGTTACCAGCATCAGCCATTCCTCGATAACTTTAATGCCAATCACGATAGCCAGTTAGTTTCTATCGGACGTTCAATTTTGATGCGTATGGGCGTTTACTCGAACAAGTACACTTCGCTTGATTCTATTCCCGAAAACGCTCGAATCGCGATTCCAAACGATCCAACCAATGGCGGGCGTGGACTATTACTGCTTGAAGATGCCGGGCTGATTTCATTAAAAGACAACGTTGGTTTCAACGCGTCTTTAAACGATATTGTTAGCAACCCGAAGAACATTCGATTTGTTGAAGCGGATGCCGCGCAGCTACCCCGCTCTCTTGACGATGTAGATGCTGCTGCAATCACCATGAACTATGTGATGTCGGCTGGACTCGATCCTAAGAAACAAGGCATTTACTTAGAGAAAAAAGACGCACCTTTAGCCGTGATGGTTGTAGCGACGCGAGAAGAAGACAAAAATAATGAAACGTATAAAAAGATTATCTCAATTTACCACTCACAAGAGATCAATGACTTTTTAGACAGCACTTTCAAAGGCACCATAGAAGCCGCAAATTAAGCTAAATCGTTTCAGATTTGGCGTTGCATGATACTCATAAAGCAACGCCAGATTTGAGTTGGCGGGTTGTCGTTGACGCATTCCAGCTTCTTTTCAAATTAAAGAGCAAAGCTTTAGTTACTTGAATCGAGGTTGAAAACCATATCGTCAGAGCAGATTATGTAAGCATAAAATTCAATTAAATCTGGGGGCTTTGCATGAAAAAAGAAGTGATACTGTTTGATATAAACGAAACGGTTTTAAATTTGGAGTCATTACAGCCTAAGTTTAAAGCAGTATTTGGCAGCGAGGATGCACTATCGCTTTGGTTTTCAAAGCTTTTACACTCTTCAACAGTTTGCATCGCAACAAACGTAAAATCTACTTTTTCTGAATTAGCGAATGCAGCGCTCAACGCTATTGCACAACGGTACAAGTGTGATTTAACGGCGGAAAATAAAGGTGCCTTGTTAGCTTCTTTTGCCAATCTACCACCGCACACAGATATCAAAGCGTCTTTGCTCAAATTGCGCGAGAACGGGTTTAAAACCGTCGCTTTTTCCAACTCATCCCTCGATCTCATCACTTCTCAAATCAAGAACTCGGGCTTAGAAGATTATTTCGACACCGTCATTTCCGTTGAAGAAACAGGCAGTTTCAAACCCAATTCAGATGTGTATAACTTTGCAGCAGACACTTTAAAAGAGCCTGTCGAAAACCTTCGTCTTGTCGCTACTCATGATTGGGACACTCATGGTGCGCTATCCGCTGGCTTACAAGCAGCCTATATAGACCGAACAGGAGTTGAGTATCATTCCTTGTATTTGAAACCGGAGATTAGCTCAAGGACGATGAATGGTGTGGTGGAACAAATAATTAAGCACAATTTAGACAAGTAAAACCTCAAGAGGCTTTTGCTACTCCTGATTCGATACAACTACCCTACTTCACTAACTTAACCGCTTTGATCAACCTTGTGTTGAACTGTTCTGGTTATAGAGACGCTGTCGGTTACCTAAAAACTGCAGTTACTTAGCGACAAATATAAGCTAGCAACAAATATAAGCTAGAAACTACTGTAAGAATGAGGAACGCGTTTGTCTTCATCCCAGCCTGATAGCTCAATATTGATCAATGATTTGCGCTTCTCATTACACAGTGAAGCGATATTGATGATAGGCAGCTGGCTACGAAACTGCGCGGTGAGTATCACCGTTTTACTTTCACTAAGGCTACTTCGACATTGCGCCAAAATCGCCTCAGTATCTAGCTGGTGTGCGTTCTCGATAATTTTGATATCAGCATTCTCTTGATAGCAATCTATCAGCCAAGATACAGCAGGCACTTCGATGCTGGTAAGCACGATGACATCTTTTGTTGTGACCAGTACTTTGAGTTCAGATAGTTTGAGTTCAGTTTCCATAGTTACCTTCATTCAGCTGCAAATACATTAAAGTCGATTGCCCAGTTTAGCCTGTGCCAAGTGGTAGCCTCTGTCTATCATCTCTTGTGAGCGATCAAACTCTAAAGTGCCACATGCATTGCGTGGGAGCTCAAGCGTAATATCGGCAGGGTAAGCGGCCAGTTTTTGGCGAGCAATGGTCGATTGCATCGCATCAAAGGCTTGGTTAGCAATATCGTAGGCCGCAAAATTGAAGCTCATTTTACTTTTTACGCTGCTACCGAGGTTATCGATAAAGTGAACGACCTTCTCGTGGAGGTTGCTCTCTTTCGTTGGCAGGGAAACCGGTATCACTTCCTGTTGAAGCATTTCAGGTTCACCACCTAAGTTCACAGCTAGTGTAAAGTCTGTGTTGTCACCAAAGGTAGGCGCAATCGGCACGGGATTAAGCACTCCGCCATCAATCAGCTCTTCGCCATTGATGACATGAGGCGTGAAGAACAATGGCAAAGAGATAGAGGCACGAATGGCATCAAACAGAGAGCCTGATTGCAGCCAAACCTCTTTTTCATCGGCGACGTTAGCGGCAACGGCGGTATAAGGGATCGGCAGATCTTCAATTGAAATCTCGCCGATCAGTCCACGCAGTGTGTCGATGATCTTGTCGCCTTTGAACATACCACTCGATTGCCATGAAAAGTCCAACATCATAGCCATATCCGATTGGTCGATACTGGTGACCCACTCTTCAAATTCATCCAACTTGCCCGCAGCGTAGACACCACCGATAAGTGCGCCAATTGAACAGCCAGAGATGGATTTGATCTGATAGCCATGCTCAATTAACCAGCGGATGATTCCTACGTGAACCAAGCCTCTTGCGCCACCACTACCAAGTACCAATGAGATCGTTTTTGCCATCGTATCAATCCTTTAATTCATTAGCTCTTCAAAGCTTTAGGCAAAAATTATATCACCTCGTATAACTGTACGCTGTGTAATGCTTTGAAAAGGCTTAAAGTCGTTGGTGAACATCTTCATTTTGGGATAGTAAAAATTATCTTCTAGCGTATACCTTGGTCTCAGACGACTGAACAACGTTGAAGGGTGTTTCACCATCCACCCTCCAAAACGTCAGAAAGCACTGATTGGTGGACGTTATCTGCCGCTTTAGCACCAAGCATTTCTTGTTGGATATTCGTTTATTACCAATAAAGCTCATCCCCTACCAATAAACTGCCCCACCTAACTTACAGTCTTTCATTCTAGCACCTTCACCCTACGACTAATGTCTAACCGACTGAGTCTATTTGTTTTTTTTGGTTTGGTATAAGGTACTAACAACTAAATGTTAATGAATTTTTAATTATAAGTTGACGCATTGTTTGCACTTCTGCGTGAGTCAACAACGTTTGTTGGAATAACACACCTTAGAGTGTGAACGAAAGGAATCAAAATGAGCACTACTTTAGAGTCCGCACATATACAAACAGAGAAGCCTCAAGCCAATGAGGATGAACTCACCTATGAACAACAACATAAACCAAGCTCAGAGTTTGAATCCCGAGAACAGTATCTAGAGCACGAATTGCAAATCATGTCGCCTAAGCGCTGGCGTCCAAATTTGCCGTTTAAAGATTATCGATTTGAGATAGAAGACACCATCCCAGCGATGGCCGCGACCATTGGCAAAGTGGTTATGGTGGGCGCGATTGCAGCCACCTTTGCGGGGGCTCTCGGGTTAAATGAAGATTTTGTTCTAGAAAACGTCCGTTATGAACTCCTCATCGCCTCTGTTTTCATCATCCTTTTCTCTGGTTTTCTATTGCCGACTGCAAACCTCGCAGGGACACACGGCCCACTTATCCCTTTGATTCCGATTGTGGTTGCAGCAGGTGGCCATCCTATGGCGTTTGGCCTGTTGATTGGCGCTTTTGGCTTACTCTTAGCCATCAGTAAAGGTGGCAGTATGTTAGCCAACCTCACCAGTAAAGGCGTTTGTGGCGGCTTGCTACTCTACCTTGGCTTTGTGGGAACCGCTTCTCAAGTGAAAAAGCTATTCGCTTGGGCTGAAGGAATCGGCATGAGCCACATCGCTTTTGTTGTGATCTTTTGCACCATTATTCTATACGCGCTATTGGAGCACTTCCGTAAGCGTTGGTTAGCGGTACCTCTTAGCTGCTTGCTGGGTGGTACAATTGCATTTGCCATGGGTGCCCCATTCGCTTTCCACACTGAGCCAGGCTTACCTAACATGAACCCTATGTATTGGTGGGGAGAAGATACAGGTTGGATGCTAGGTCTACCGACGATTGAGCACTTCATGGTAGTACTGCCGTTCGCGATTCTTGCGGTTGCGATGTGGTCACCAGACTTCTTAGGGCATCAAGTATTCCAAAAGATCAGCTACCCAGAACGCACCGAAAAAGTACACATGAACATTGATGACACCATGACCACTGCGTCTATTCGTCAAACGTTTGGTTCTCTGCTTGGTGGTACTAACTTTACGTCTTCATGGGGTACTTACATCGTACCAGCAGCGATTGCTAAACGCCCTATTCCTGCGGGCGCTTTGCTAACGGCACTGTTCTGTATCATCGCCGCAGTTTGGGGTTACCCGATGGATTTAGCTATCTGGCAACCTGTACTGTGTGTTGCGCTGATTGTTGGGGTATTTGTACCATTGCTAGAAGCAGGAATGGAAATGACGCGTGAAGGAAAAACCACACAGTCGGCAGCGATTGTTGTATTTTCTTCAGCGCTCGTTAACCCTGCATTTGGCTGGGCTCTCACCATGCTGTTGGACAACTTAGGCTTAGTTGGCTGTAAAGAACGTAGTAGCGAACTGAGCAAGATGAGCCGTTGGGTGCTGCCAGGCATTATGTTTATTGTGCTAACAAGTGTCATGGCGTTGGTTGGCCTTCTACCAGGGATTCCAGCGATTATCCCAAGCTTTCGTTAAGCTAGATTAATCGTTAACTTCGATAGAAATACAAAGGCCTCGTACATGCGAGGCCTTAGTTTTTCTATCAAGGGTTAATAGCCCTACTTCACTGGCTTTAATTCATTCGGGTAATGAAGGTTTGCTCGTCATCGACAAAAGCCACGTAGTCGCCGTGATAAATGAAAACACGCCCTCTGCCCTCAACGATACACGCCAGTTGTGGGTTCAAATCTTCTTCAAGATCCTTACTTTGGTACGTGCCAGTATCAGTGATGACGCCACGAAGTGTCGGCAAAAAACCACAGCTGCGCTTAGCTTGATCAATCAGGCTTAATTCACTGCTAATAGAGAAGTAAGACGGGATAGGACCAGCATCTTCGATAAACATCGGTTTCAGTTCTTCAAAAGCTGTAATCACCAGCCAGTCGATGCCGTTCACATGATGGATAAACATTGTTTATAAATACCTAGATTCTCGATAGTTCTGATGCGGGGATTCTATCACTATCAAGTGTAGAGCGTGGGAGAAATTGAGTTTTGCTCGGAACACAAGAAGGCCCCGCAATCGCGAGACCTCAGTGTTCTAACGAACCGTTACAGCTACCCTTTAACAACGACAGCACCCTACTTCACTGGCTTCAAAGCTTTCACCAGAGTAATGTTGAATTGCTGAGTTGTGCTAACAATGGGAAATGATCAGTGAGATAAATGAGTGTCGCTATTAGTTCTGTAGCCTATCGAATCCATTAATTCGCTGATGAAGCTGTGTGCCCATAGTCAACGACACAAACAGGCTAATCAAAGCAATCACTGCTCCTGTAACAAACACCCATTGATAACCAGACATCCAGATGATTCCCAACAAAAATGGTAAGAACACCGCTGCAATATGGTTGATAGTGAATGACAAACTCGCCGTTGAAGCCACTTCTTCTTCCCTAATTGTCTTTTTAAAGTAGGTGTTTAAAGCTATCGCAAAACTAAAAATGATACTGTCGATAACATACAGTCCTGCTGCCGCATAATGATCATCCACAAATGCGTAAGATAGGAACACCAACACTAACGCGGCATACTCAATGATCAAAGCTAGCCTCTCTCCTACTCGATCGATAAATCTCCCCACATAAGGTAGAGCAAGCATCGCAGCTAAGCTGGAGACCATAAACAGAGCGGCCATCATCGCGATCGTATACTGAAACTTGGTCACCATAAGTAAGCCAGCAAATGCCACAAAGATCTGTCTTCTTGCCCCACTCAAAAAGGTAAGAATGTAATAGGTCGTGTACTCTCGTCGGACAATGAATTTGGTGTGTTGCTTAACCTCTGTGTGAGTATCTTGGAACGTAACCAAATAGACCGCAAGCCAGAAACATATTGCTCCACAACTAAAGAAAATAGCCTTATCTGAAACATCAAACAGATAGCTCGCGACCATAATGCCTAGAAAAGTCACCATCGAGAAAAAAGAGGCGGCAGAGCGGATTTTCCCCATTGATTCACTAAAGTTCTCGGTCTCTAACAATTGTGTTGAGAGTGATTTGTTCACCGCTTCTAAATAATGGAAACCAATAGACATGATCGTCGTGCTGAAATAGAAGCCATAGATCGAAGGCAGATACCCCGTTACTGCAACACCTAGCCCTAATGTTGCAACCGACAATACCGCGACTCTTTGTTCTGACGCGATGAACAACAGAAACAAAACAGTAAATGAAAGCAAGCCTGGGATTTCCCTAACACTTTGCAATACCCCCACATCAGCACCGGTCATACCAACAGTATCGACAGCGAAGTTATTCATCACAACTCGCCATCCAGTATTCGCTATCACTGACGCGATAGCGATGATAACCAACATCGTGAATGAGCTCCGCGATGTTAAAAGCCTAAGCCAGAGAGTCATTTAAGCCGCCTATTCGAAAAGAAAGTCTTGAATATGATCGCGCATGAATGAAGCCGTTATTAGTTTTCCGTTCATATTCAGGTCCTCAAAAATAATGGTATGTTCTGAGCTTGGTAACGATATGCAACTAAGAAAAAGAACACAGAGACAATACAACTCGCTAATGAATTGTTACACGATCGTTTTCAGAATGTTATTTCTTGAGATTGGTAAGTATTCAGAGAGCTTTTACTTATTTGAGAGATTCATTGGAGATTATTATTTGTCGCTGAACATACAGCTACACTGGCAACGATCGGTATTCAGTTCCTCCCCTTTCTCGTTGCCAGCAAGAAGTTGGAGATGTAAACCAAGGGGAGGTTAGGAGGGGATTTTCAGCCGATTCTCAAGTGTATCTACCACTTTGATTCGCTCTACAGAACACAAAAGGCCTCGCGCGCGCGAGGCCTTGTTTTATCTAAGTTTCAACGAACGATCACCGAAGTAATTGGCGATGGTAAACCAAATCAACTCGAGAGCCATTCGTCCAATACTGTGATGAATTTAGGGTTAATGAGATAACCGATGGAAGCGTGCGGATTGCTTTTTCCGTTGGAATATTGAGGTTATAAATCGGGTGGATATCTTTCATTCCGCCGGGTATCAGATCCAGTTTGAGCATATCTTTAAAGTCATTTCTAATTTTGCTGTCATGAGAGATAAAGTCATCTTCTGCCGATATGTTTATCCATTGCTGAATGTTTAAAGGGTACTTCTTCTCATCTTTCAAGCGACTCCCTTTTAGCCTATCTTTTACGTTTTCATCGCCTAACGGTGACCCGAGCGTAAGCAATAAGTTGACCTTCTTGCCTGCACCATAGTCGTGTCTATACTCTCCGTAATGAGACAACTTCCATAACACGTCATAACTGATCATCGACCCGAGACTGTGCGACACAATCATCACATCATCCTGATTATCAAGCGCTTCCTTCAGTTCAACCATGAGCCTATGCCTGACATCGCTGCCAAAATAGGTATCTTCATCCCAATAATGCTCCATATCCGGCGCGACCTTGGTTATGAGTGTCTCAGCCACTCCCAGCTTTCCAAATAGTGACGAAAAAGTATCTGCTAACGCCTCTTTCAGAAAACCAATTTTAGATACCTTGTTATACGTTGTTTTATTGAACTGGCTTGTCTTGTACTTTTTGAGTTCAGACAACGCTTGCTGACGACTTGCAGGGTCTTCCGTTGGTTTGTCTAACAATGTGTTTGATAGTTCACCGTAATAGACAAACCGTTTATCGACATCTTTAAAAGCTTGTAACGAACTTGAGTCTCCACAATCTCGCTGTAAGCCATGTTCTATAGCCTCGTACCAGAGTGCTTGAAGGGAAGCTTTATCGGGCTTTTGAGCGCGACCATGAATGAATATTATTTTCTTAGCCATAGCAGGACGTCCTAAACACATAGTTAAAATTATTATCAGTAGAAAGCACCACTAGATTCGGTCAGCCCTTACTAATAACAGTGGTGCTAATTACGTATCTAAGGGTGGTTGATAGAGCATTTATATAACTATGAGGCCGTCGTTTAAGGACCATAAAAGAATGAACGATGCGAACATTACTCACAAATTGAAATGAATGTATCTAGCAAAGCCTCCAACTAACAAAAAGGCCTCGCAAACGCGAGGCCTTAGTTTTATCTATCACCGATTACATCCATATTTTAACAACTACGGCGCCTACTTCACTGACTTAACCGCATTCATCAACGTTTCGTTGAACTGCTGTGGTTGCTCAAGCATTGGGAAGTGGCCTGAGTCTTCAATGTAGTAAATGCTGTAATCCTTGATGTGTTTCTTGTTCGCTTCTGAATCTGTTGGCCATAGGCGAGCATTGACCAGTATCACTGGCACATTCACGTTCTCATACACGCGGTGTGCTTCGCCTGTCACGTATTGGCCTAGATAATGGCGGAACTGGTTTATTGCGATAGCTGGCGGTGCTGAGGCCATGTCTTGCGTTACCCAGTAAAGTAAATCCGCGTCTACGTCTTTTGGTAGCGAGTCTTTCACGAACATAGTAATGCCCGCTTGGAAGTCTGCTTCAAATGGTTTGGTCATTGCATCTAGGTCGCTTTCTGAAATCGCTAGTGCGACATTTTGCGATGTATCAACACCAATAATGCCCTTCACTCTTTTCGGCATCAGTTTGGCGGCTTCTGCAATAACACCACCTGCCATGGAATGCCCGACTAAGATGACTGAATCGAATTGCTCTTTCTCGATGACGGCTTTGATGTCTTCAGCAAACGCAACCATGGTGTACTCTTCGCGATTAAACGATGAGTTACCGTGCCCTGCTAAGTCCATAGTGATCACTTGGTACTGCTTTGAAAACTCACTCACTTGGTTTTGCCATAGCCTGCTGTCTAAGCTCCAGCCGTGAATGAAGATCAGCGTTGTATCCCCGCTCCCACTTTTGCCATACGCAATTTGCTCACCATCGTGAGATATAGCAATACCATACTTAACCGTTGAATCATGAGCCATGGCATTAAAGCCACCAAGCGTCATGAATACCAAGAGTGTGATGTTTAGAATTAAACGTTTCATAGTGTCTCTCTACTTACTTTAAAGGGAACACAGAAAGCGCCCCTCTCAATCAATATAGTCACTATAAAGTGTGAAGTTTTAGACAGGTCAAGGGTGATTTAGATAAAAAATCTTCTGTTGTTGTGACTCGAGCAACTCATTTTTGCCCCTTTCCTTGCTAACGCATTTGCTCAATAGTAGATTGTGCCGCTGGAAACGAAGTACTTTTCCTCTTGGCTGGCGGTTGAGTGTCAGTGCAAGAAAACCTCCAGTAACAGTGCGATAGTGAGTACTCGTACGCTAATAGATGTTCTTCTTTGACTCCATTAATTTAAATTTCTTAATATGCAATAATGTGTCTATCACATTTCTGGTAATTTACAGGGACTAACTATTGGATACTTCATTCGCTAGCAGCATAACTGCCGATTTGTCTAACGCTTTCTTTTACTGTCCTGAGGATGGAGTTCCATCCATTCAGATAGGTAAGCCCGTGGCTGGAGATATCATTTTCTAGCTTAAATATAATGATGAAGATGTAAACAAATGTGCTAGCAGACTGATTAAAGAGCTAGGCCGTGAATTAGGTGTCAGTAATATCCAGAGTGCAAATGAGATACTTCTAAAGTTCTGCTCATATGCATTTAATATTATTGATGCGGATTTTTTATCGTTAACTAGTCTGGATGAGCCAGTAAGCACCATATTCTCACAACAGCATTGTAATAATCTAAGTGCTTTGTTTGTAGACTACATCGACTCTCAAAAGGCTCTTAAACCGTACGTCTACACTATTCGGTATGCCAATACAGACGGGGTGCATAAGCTCAATAACAACTTATGTATTTATGGCTCAGGTCAAATAGAAAGCCTACTTGGCGATATGAAAGTGCGAACTGGAATAAACTTTCCTTTAGAAGCTCTGGATGATGAAGACTTGCGCCGTGAGCCTATCGGGAGGTACAAGCTACTGTCCGATAGTTCTGCTGTTTTGGTTTATGCACGCTCAATAAATGAAGCTGTCGAAGAGCTAGACAGGTTATTTGGTGCACTATGCGCGACTATCGATACTCCTTTGAGAATCAATCAAGAGACAGTTGATTGTAGAATAAATTCTTTTGATTCTAAGAGTATTACTACTCGCCAAATAAGATCTAACCTACCTTCTGTTTATGAGATAAACCTGAGCGATGAAGTTGCTGGTAATCTACAGAAGATATTTTCTTCTCCACCTAAGAGAATGAACTCTGCGCTATCTTTTATCGCTCATGGTTGGACTCATGATAAACGAGAGAGGTTCCTAAACCAATTTATTGCGTTAGATGCACTGTACGGTACAGACAGAAGTAACAAAGCATCTATAGTTGGTGGGGTGAGTAGAGACGCCAGTGATATCGTAGGTATCGAATCAAAAATAAAAACTATTTACGAATTGAGGAGTAAGTTTGTACATGGGGAGATATCAATATTCTCAAACCATGGTAAATACTCAAAATTTGTTGATGAACACGGTATCGACCCGATTGAATCATTGTTTGAGATCGTAAGAGTATGCGCTATCAACTATCGAGGGGTATACAAGGTAGAACAACCTGATACGGTTAACCTTCGAGTACCCAAAGAGCTAGTTAGAGAGTTTGAGAAGAAGATAAGCGAATATTGCAGAACGTAGAATATTCACAAACAGAACGCATTAATATGACTTGAGTAGCTTACAAGGATGAAGCAGCATAGACGGGAAGCAAAGATGGCAAGATTCCGTCTAGATTCGTCCGACCAATAGGTGGCATATGTTAGATTGTATATATTGTGAACATGAGAAATTTGAATTAGGGAAAGGTTCCAAAGAGCACGCTATTTTGTCTTCACTAGGTGGACGAAAGCTATCTCGAAATGTTTGCTGTGAAAGTTGTAATAATCGCCTAGGTAAAGCTATTGATGACGGGCTATCTTCGAGGCTTAGTATCATTTCTACTTTATTGAATATAAAAACTGGTCGTAACAAGAATGCACCAGTTCAACAGGGTGTAGTTAAACTGGGGGACGAATCTTATAACCTGTTACCCACAGGAGAGATGCTTAGAGGTAAAGTCGAGCAGCAATGGAAAACAGAGCAAGGGAAAACGAAATTTCATGTTGTGGCTAATACTGAAGAGCAAGCGCTAAAAATAATTGAAGGTCAATTAAAGTCTCGTGGTAAATCTCTTGATGACATAGAAATGGGGGTAGTAACCGAAGTTTCTCAATATGGCGCAGAAATTAGTGAAACATTTTCATTTTGTGAAAATGACCTAAGGTCTATAGCAAAAATGGCATTAACAATGCTGGCTACTAAGGTCTCACCTTCAAGGTTACGTGGCTCTGAGTTTATTGATGTCATTCAATATATTAATGGCAGTGACTTAAACGCAGAAGATATTGTATTTTCGGATACCAACACGCTTTTTCCATCTCAATATCAGGTTTCTGATATTAACCACCGTATATTTATATACTCTTCTCAAACTGAAGGTTTAGTTGTCTCTTTAGTCGAATTATATGGTGGATTTAGGTTTAGCGTACTGCTTTCTAGAAATTGGACCGGACCTAGTATTTCGTGTTGTTATGCCATAGACCCTGTGTCACAAGATAAAATCGATTCAGACATAGATGCTAATCTTGAATTACAAGCTATATTAGATAGTAGAGGCTGCGTTCAGTCGAAAGCGATTGAACAACTAAAACCTTTATTTGATTATATTAGTAAGTTAGATGTTCAGCGTGAGGAGCAGCGAATTATTGATACGGCGATGGAAAAGTATGGTGTAGAAGTTCTGGATGAAAATTGTGATGACGTGGTCTTCCAAACGATAGCAAAGAATCTAGCTGATATGTATTTAAGAAGGTCTATTAGGCAGAGTCGAAAATTAGTCTAAAAAATGTGTTGCACGAGCTCGAATCCACTTTATTTAGTAAATTATGTGCTCTCATTTGGTGGGCATATTACCGTGAGACGTTTCTCAAAGTGAACGATGCTGAACTATCTGTGGAACGAGTTTTGCAATACCTGAGGTAATTCATTACTTGCTACATTAGCAAAGTCACTGGCACGCTTCTGTCCAATAATGAGTTTCCCCCTCCTCCTTACCGTAAAAACAAAAAAGGCCTCGCAATGCGAGGCCTTTGATTTTTCTATCTATCAGAAAAGATTAGTCGCGAAGTGCTACGCCGAATTTCTCTGAGATTGAAGCTACGATAGCATTTACTGAACCAGCGATGTCTGCATCTTCTAGTGTGCGCTCTACAGGCTGTAAGCCAAGATCGATTGTTAAGCTCTTCTTAACTTCTTCAACGCCTTGCGAACGTAAATATAACGAACGCCTTACTTCAATTAATGACCACGCATTTGGATAACACTAGATATTATCGTAACGATTAATACTTTTAATTGAAATTGATAACTATATTGTTCATCATTCTCGCCCATTGTAGATTGTTCTTCTACAGATTAATGAGTAAAAAATAGAATGCGAAATATAATTGTAATTTGTTTAGTAATGATTATTACGGGATGCGCAACAAACTATAATATAGATTCTGACACTGAGATTGAAAAAATAAACACTAGAGGTATCAATCTAAATGCTGAGCTTTACAAAAATTCTAACACACATGACTACTATTTTAGAAATATAGAATTTGGCTATGGGTATGGAATTAATGATATCGATTTAAATAATGTATATTCTAGCCAAATTAAATTTGGTGACCGTACTTGTACTAAAGATATCTGGGGGAACAATGATGGTATACCTTGTCCAAAAAGCAATTATTTTCGAAGCAACTATCTAGACCCCATTAGGACTACGATACATATCCCCGTACAGCTATTATCCTCTTTAGGCTTTCGCATATTTGCTCCTCAATATGTGATTTTTTCTAGTTTTAATGATGACAATTTTGTCATGGCATATAATTCCGCCATGTTAGATTTAAAGAGTAAAGGGATTGAAAATAACCTTGAAGACTTGAAGGTTTATATAGAACATCAAGAGTCTGAAATAAGAAAAAAACTCGATCAGATTGACGACAAACCTAAGCTAGTAATTACAGATAAAAGTAAAATATTCTCTGACGAACCTTTAGCCAACAATAGTATCTCGATAGAAAAGAGTTTGGATTATTCAAAACTGCCAAAAGTCAACGATCTAAAATATTCTGATTCTTTAAAAATAATGAAACTTGATTATGATGTTCAGCTTGAAGAACAAAAGGGAGCATTTTTAAAAACTGAGGTTCGATGTAACTTCGATGAATTAAAGAAAAATTGGAACATCACCACAGAGGGATGTTATTCTCAAGACCCTAAATCTACGGTAAAACTTAACATTCTAAGTAAAAAATCAAAATACCACTTGCCAAGTGTTACTCTGTCTAATAAATCGTTAGATGTGGAGTTTCTAAATGGTGATATCAAAATAAACAACAAAACAAATAGTTACATTGATATTAATACCTTAACATTGTATTTTGGTGACGAAGTCGATACCAAAATAGTTGGTGAAATTGAGTTACCCCCAAATTCGATCTACACCGTTGATACTATTAAATCATTTGAGAACTTCTTAGGCAGTTATGAAGTTAATGAAACTCACAAAAATCAAAAACAGACTAAGACAGTAGAATTCGGATTTGCAGTTAAATATAGAAGTGCGGATACAGGGGAGTACACTAGTTTTTATCAATCCAAACCTGTCAAATATATCAAGAATGCGAAATTCAGCACAGAATAGCAATTGCTATCAATAAAACTTGATAGATTTAGTTTACAAACAAAAAGGCCTCGCAATGCGAGGCCTTTGGTTTTCTATCTATCAGAAGATATTAGTCGCGAAGTGCTGCGCCGAATTTCTCTGAGATTGAAGCTACGATAGCATCTACTGAACCAGCGATGTCTGCATCTTCTAGTGTGCGCTCTACAGACTGTAGGCTAAGTGCGATTGCTAGGCTCTTCTTACCTTCTTCAACGCCTTGACCAACGTATACGTCGAACAGTTTAGCGCCAGTTAGGAATTCGCCACCAGCTGCGATACACGCTTCTACGATGTCGCCAGAAGCTACTGCTTCGTCAACAACAACAGCGATATCACGACGGTTTGCAGGGAACTTAGATACGGCTACGGCTTCTGGAAGCACGCGAGTGTTGATAGCTGCCCATTCGATTTCGAATACGATAGTGCGGCCGTTAAGACCAAACTTACGCTCTAGTTCTGGGTGAACAGTACCAATGATACCCACTTCTTTGCCGTCTACTACGATAGCCGCAGTTTGACCTGGGTGAAGTGCTGGGTGCTTCGCTGCTTTGAAGCTGTATGCGATTTCGTTTGCAGAAAGCTCAAGAACGGCTTCTAGGTCACCTTTAAGATCGAAGAAATCTACAGTGTTAGTTGCAATGTCCCAGTGCTCTTCGCCACGAGTACCAGAGATAACGCCCGCAAGCATCATTTCTTGGCGCATGCCGTTTTCAGCCGTTGCTTCAGGGATGAAACGTAGGCCTGATTCGAATAGACGAACGCGAGACTGTTGACGCTTCTGGTTGTGAACAACTGTGTTTAGAAGACCTTGGATTAGGCCAAGACGCATTGCTGACATGCCCGCAGAAATTGGGAATGGCAGGATTAGCGGCTCAACACCAGGTACAACAAGCTTTTGCTGTTCTGGTTCTACGAAGCTGTATGTGATTGCTTCGTGGTAGCCACGGTCTACAAGAAGGTCACGAACGCGCTTAAGCGGTTGGTTAGCTTCTTTGTGGTCATTCATTTTAAGTGCCGCTTTAGGCGCTTGGTTTGGAATGTTATCGTAACCGTAGATACGACCTACTTCTTCAATTAGGTCTTGCTCGATTGCGATATCAAAACGCCAAGATGGAGACGTTGCCGTCCAGCCAGCTTCAGTCGTCTCAACTTCACAACCTAGGCGAGTAAGAATTTCCACTACGTCTGTAGATGGGATTTCGTGACCTAGTAGGCTGTCTAGCTTAGCGCGACGTAGAGCAACTACGTTTGCTTTAGGAAGATCAGCTTCAGATTCGCTGCCGTTTACTGGCGCAACTTCACCACCACAAATTTCAACTAGAAGCTGTGTTGCACGCTCCATTGCTGCTGCTTGTAGCGTTGAATCAACACCACGTTCGAAACGTAGAGAAGAATCTGTGTGAAGACCGTAAGCACGTGCGCGACCACGGATGTGATCCGGTGCGAAGAATGCTGCTTCAAGAAGTACGTCTGTCGTTTCAGTAGTAACACCTGAATCTTGACCGCCAAAGATACCAGCGATTGCTAGTGCTTTGTTGTGGTCAGCGATAACAAGTGTGTTGCTGTTTAGTTCAGCTTCGTTGCCATCTAGAAGTGTTAGCTTTTCGCCCTGCTCTGCTAGACGAACCACGATACCGCCTTCGATCTTAGCTAGATCAAATGCGTGCATTGGTTGGCCTTGCTCTAGCATCACGTAGTTTGTGATGTCTACAACTGGGTCGATTGAACGGATACCACAACGGCGCAGTTTTTCTTGCATCCAGATTGGAGATTCCGCTTTCACGTTTACGTTCTTAACCACACGGCCAAGGTAACGTGGACAAGCATCAGTTGCTTTGATTTCAACAGATACTGTGTCTTCAATGCTTGTTGCAACAGCTTCAACTGTTGGCTCTGTAACGTCTGCGCGGTTTAGTACGCCAACTTCACGAGCAAGGCCACGGATGCTGAAGCAGTCTGCGCGGTTTGCTGTTAGGTCTACGTCGATAGTTACGTCGTTAAGCTCAAGAAGCTCACGTACGTCCATACCTAGCGTTGTGCCTTCAGGCAGCTCAAGGATGCCGTCAGACTCTACGTCGATACCTAGCTCAGAGAAAGAACAAAGCATGCCGTGCGATGGAACGCCACGTAGTTTTGCTTTCTTGATTTTGAAGTCACCAGGAAGTACTGCGCCAACTGTTGCTACTGCTACAGTTAGGCCAAGACGACAGTTAGATGCACCACATACGATGTCTAAAAGTTCTTCTTCGCCAATGTCAATTTTTGTAACTTGTAGTTTGTCTGCGTCTGGGTGCTGACCGCACTCAACCACTTTACCTACTTTAACGCCGGTGAATTCACCAGCAACAGGTTCAACATCGTCAACTTCCAAACCAGCCATAGTGATTTGGTGAGCTAGCTCTTCGCTGTTAATTGCAGGTTTAACCCACTCGCGTAGCCAAGATTCACTGAATTTCATAGTTTTGACTGCCCCGGATTACTTGAATTGTTTAAGGAAACGAAGGTCGTTCTCGAAGAACGCACGAAGGTCATTTACGCCGTAACGAAGCATCGTTAGACGCTCTACACCCATACCGAATGCAAAACCAGAGTATTTCTCAGGGTCGATGCCAACAGAGCGAAGTACGTTAGGGTGAACCATGCCACAACCTAGAACTTCTAGCCATTTGCCATCTTTACGTTTCACGTCAACTTCAGCTGAAGGCTCTGTGAACGGGAAGAATGAAGGACGGAAACGCACTTCAACTTCTTCTTCAAAGAAGTTACAAAGGAAATCGTTAAGAATGCCTTTAAGTTGTGCGAAGTTTACGTTCTCATCAACTAACATACCTTCCACTTGGTGGAACATTGGCGTGTGAGTTTGATCGTAGTCGTTACGGTAAACACGACCCGGAGCAATGAAGCGGAATGGCGGTTTGCCGTTTTCCATCGTACGGATTTGAACACCAGAAGTGTGCGTACGTAGCATTAGATCAGGGTTGAAGAAGAAAGTATCGTGATCAGTACGAGCTGGGTGATCGTCTGCGATGTTTAGTGCATCAAAGTTGTGGAATGCATCTTCGATCTCAGGGCCAGACTCAGTGCTAAAGCCAAGCTCACCAAAGAACTGTTCGATACGCTCAACTGTGCGAGTAACTGGGTGAAGACCACCGTTCTCAATGCGACGACCTGGTAGGCTCACATCGATAGTTTCTTCAGCTAGTTTCGCTTCAAGCTCTGCACGTTGTAGTGCGTCTTTGCGAGCTGCGATCGCTTGTTGAACAGCACCTTTCGCTTTGTTGATCTCTTGACCAGCAGTGCGACGCTCTTCAGGTGGAAGTTTACCTAGGCTTTGTAGTTGAAGAGTTAGTTCACCCTTCTTACCTAAATACTGAACTCGCACTTCATCAAGTGCGACTAACGAATCTGCTGTATCAATAGCAGTCGTTGCATTAGCAATGATCTCTTCTAGATGTTGCATCATTTCCTCATCTACCAGTTGGTAGTGTCCGTATCGGATGATTAGTTTTTTTAGATAGCTACACATAGTAATCAAACACGCAACCAATGCCAAATTGAATCGTTAAAAGAGCAAGTTATTGACTAAAAACACGGCAAATTTAACAGGATATTAATGAGGAGTAAGAGGAAGTGGCACAAATACGAGTGCCACTCCTTTGTTTGGAAGTGAGCGGGGCTCTAGATTTGCAGAGAGCTGAGTTCTAAATCTCAAGTGAACCGAGATCTAAAACTAAAGCGAACTTAGATCTGAACTTGAAATAAACCAGTTTTAAATCTGAATCGAACAAACACTGTTTTTGCCTGCGTTTTTCGCTAAATAGACGGACTCATCGGCGGCTTTAATTAACTCGTTCATTGAGCCGAATTCTTGGGTTATTTCAGCCACACCGACACTAATACTGCCAATCCAAACTTGATGACTGGTTTCAACCTCTAATTCAGACACTTTCTGGCGAGCCGTTTCCGCGATGTGCATGCCACCTTTGAGGTCGGTGTTAGGGCAAATAACCAAGAACTCATCGCCACCTAACCGGCAAACAATATCATCATTACGGAACGTATTTTTCAGTTCACGCGAGAGGGTTTGTAGCACCAAGTCACCTGCATCATGACCACTTGTGTCATTAATGCGCTTGAAGTTGTCGGCATCAATCATAATGCACACTAAAGGCATACCCAGTTCTTTGGAGTCTTGCCAATGTAGCGCTAACTGTTTAAAGGCACTGCGGCGGTTAGGCAAATGAGTGAGTGAGTCTGTTAACGACAGTTCTTCAAGCTTCTTACTCGCTCGTTTCAATTCTGCCGTCCGTTCCTCGACTTTGTCTTCGAGTAACTGATTGAAGCGTAACAACTGTTTGTTTCGTTCAGAGACTTGTTCAAACAGGCCGTTAAGCGCAGCCAACAGCGGGACAGTCGCAGAGTCTTGTTGTTTTTCTTCCGCTTCAAAGGCTTGTAGAGGTGTTGCGCCCTCTTCTATGGCGGTCATTTGTCGCGCCATGTTTTGGTCGATGCCGAGGATGTGGTAAGCAAGCCAATGGATGAGGAAGTCCAATAACTGCCGTGCTGACACCTGATCTTCTTCCAAGATGAAAGCTTGCATACTGTAGATATCTTGCATAAACACACGATGCGCTTTGATGTGTTCTTCAATGTGTAACTCATGTACACCGCAATCTCTCATCAAAGATTCTTCTTCTTTAAAGTGAAATTCGGCATAGCGTGTGAGATCAAGTAAAGCGATGTTAATGTCGTCTATAGAGATTGTATTCTCTGACAAAAGATTTCCGTAGTGGCTGATAAAACCAACAAGGTATTGATGTTGTTCATCTACAACACCAATGCCTGTTTCAAAGTTTTGATCCCAATTAAATAAACTCATAGATCCCTTAGGGCCGATACCACCAGCACAATTCACATGCATATTCGGAGGTTATAGATACTCAAAAAGTATAACCATCTTACCTGTGGGACTATTCGATTATTTGCTCTATTTTATAAAAAGATGACGTTGAACATTATAAATATAGCGCGTCTTAAATCTGAGACGCTCCCTTTAACAAGAACGCCCCACCAAACTAACACTAGAAATAATATTCCAACGCTACCTCAACAAAATCATCCTTACGAGCGAAGAACAGCAAATCCTCTGGGGTTTCGTTCTCAAACAACCAAGCGTTCAATCGCCACTTGAGATTATTGTTGATGCGGCTTGATGCTTCTAGCTTCGCGCTGTAGACATCGCTGTTATCTAAGTCTTGAGTAATGCCTGTAAGCACTTCGGTGCCGTCTTCATCATTCAAGGCAAAACGTGCACCAAGGAACACATCGTTTTGACCGATGGTTTGGGCATTGTTACCTCTGCTGTCATACAAGTATTCAGCAATAAAACCGATGTCCCAATAGGATTCAAGCGCTCCAACCCAAGTGTATTCAAAGCCTGTTGCTACGCCTGTGTGGTTGTCGTAGCTGTCCCGATAAATACTTTCCAGCTTCCATAACCAGTCACCAATAATGCCTTGCACATCGAGTCCGAAGTGCTGCATTTGTGCGTAGTATGGCTTGAGTTGATTGCCTTCCACACGGTAGTAAGGGTCACGGTTCGTACCACCTAAATAACTTAAACCGACATCCCAATCGCCGTACATTTGGCTATAACGCAATGCTACATCGACGTGCTTTTCTTCTCTCGAAGATTCGTAAAGCGCATCGTCCGATACAGGCACAGTTGGCCTTAATCTGCCGTCTTCCCCAGCAAAGGTACGCTCACGAAAATACGGCAGCAACATGGCATCGATAGTTCCCCAGTCTTTGATTGATGTGAAGTGCACCATTGGCTGACCCAGTTTCGATTCACCATCGACCGACTCTATGGCATCGGTTTGGTTTACCACATCCACTAAGTGCGCCGATTCGGTCACGCCCCAAAACACCTTGCCGACACCTGCTCGCAGTTCGTAATCATCCCAATACGTGAGGTACAAAGCCTCACGAACGTCGCCATGGGTACGCTCATCGTCTTCGCTGTCTAACCGATAAAACGGAGTGAAGGTAAAACTGCCGTTGCCCTCTTGTTGTTCCCAATAAAACTCTGGCTGCAAAACCAGTGAGCTTTGCCCTTTATCTTGCCCTTGTAAGCCGTCGCTAAAAAACTGCCTGTGTTCAAGGTTAACCTGCCCTGCGAGCTGTGGGCTAATCTGTTCTACGAACTCAGAGCTAAATCCAGCCGCCACACATGGTAACGACACCTGCATGAGTCCAACTGTCGCTGCCAAGGTTAAAGATAACTGCGTTCCTGTTAACACAATCCTTTTCATATTCTTGCCTTACTTTGCACGTTTCAGTGTGTTTTTCTGGAAATCTTTGTCCTTAAGACCGGTCTGGAACGCTAAATCTGTCGTGGTTAAGACGGTACTTTTTCCTGTTTGATGGTTTTGCATCGACATGGTGTGCGCACGCCAGTATTGGTTTAGGTATTGTTTGTAGTCTTGGAACGACAGGGTTTTCAGCAATGCGCCTTTACGGTCGTAAAACTCCACTTGAACGGGACGGTAATATTGTTGGTCTAGCCATACTTTCTGCATGGTGTAGCCAGAGTTTTTGTCGGTCGGAACTTGCTCCAAAACAAAGGTATCGACGCCTTCGATTTTGGCGTCTTCAATGTAGTTGAAGGTGTACTTTTCTAGCTCAAACGAGCTTAAGTCTTCGTAAGCAAATTCACTGCCCATAAACGGGCCCGATTTGTTACGCGAAGAGATGCGTTTTACACGTTTCAGAGCAGGTAAATACAACCATTGGTCATCCGATTTAGAGATGTGTGAATGGTTTAAGAAAGCCGTGCCTTTTACGTCGCGAGGCTCATCAAAAATGGTTAAGCCTTTGTCGCCATCGTCATCGACTTCTAATGACTTCAATCGCATCAAGCGCGTACTGCTTTCGCCCTGTTTGTTGCGAAGTAGCATTTCCATGGTCGCAACAGAATCGCCCCACCCCATATCGACGGCTTTGCGTTGCTCGGCAATCTCTAAGCCTTTCGCTGGGTCTGCTAATGCTGGGAAAGCGGCGAATGTGCTGATGCTTAACGTGCTCACAGCAAATAATGTGGTAACGAATGATTGTTTAACGCTTTTCATAAATATCCCCTTGAGTCAGCCCACCGTAGCGGGCTGACGATTCCTTATTTGGTTGAAGCAGACAGTTCGCCAGCTGGGTTAGCTTGCGCTGATTTAGATGACTCTGTTTTAGACGGTTGCGATTCGTGCTGAGGTTTATCTGAGTAGTGCGTCTGCTTGTCGAAGATCATCAGCAAGCTTGGTAGCAAGATGAAGTCGACCACCAGTGCAATGAAAATCACAATCGCGCTGAGCAAGCCCATGTCGGAATTGAGTCTGAAGCTCGACATCGCCAATACAGAGAAACCCGCCACAAGCACGACTGTGGTGATCCACAATGCGCGGCCAACGGTGTGGAAAGCGTAACGAACCGCTTCTTCTGCTGATTTTCCTTCCACTCTGGCGCGCTGGTATTTGCTTAAGAAGTGCACCGCATCATCGACCACGATACCCAGTGTGAGCGTGACCACGACTGATAAACCGAGGTTGATCTCACCCGAGATAAGCGCCCATAAACCAAAGCCAATAATCGCAGGCGCAATGTTTGGTACTAGGCTGATCATGCCTAAGCGAACTGAGCGCAATGCAAAGATCATCAGGCCAGAGATAAGCACTAAGGTGATAGGCAGAGTTGATAACATGCTCGCCATGTTGGTTTCGCCAATGTGAGCAAACATCAGTGATGGGCTAGACGCGACCACTTCATACTGAGGTGCATTGGCTGCAAACCATGAGTAAATGCGCTCTTCGAGTTCGACGAGCTCAACGCTGCCGAGGTTATCGACGGTAAGGACCATTTTGATCGATGACTTGTCGACGTTGATCTGATTATTCAAGTCCAAGCCATACGGCAGAGACATCTCATAAAGCAGCAGATATTGCGCGGCAAGTTCACGGTTAAGCGGTAGCTTGTAGTAGCTGTCATCGTCGCCATGCATGTTCTTGTTCAAACGCATGTAAACATCAGAAAGCGTTGCCACGTGGTCAGTCTCTGGTTGAACGCGTAGCCATTCAGTAAAGTCACCAATCGCTTGCAAGAACACAGGATCAGCAATCGCTTGAGACTCGTTGGTTTTCACTGCGATGCTGAGGGTCGTCATGCCACTTACGGTCTCTTCCATGAAGTCGGCTGCTTGTCTGAATTCGCTTGAGGTATCGAAATACTTCACCGACTCATCGTTCACTTTGTTGAGTGGAATTAACGCGGCAGCACCGACAATCACAAGAGTTGAAACAGGCAGCAGTGCTTTGCGGTTAGCAACGACAAAATCACCGAGCTTATCCATGAAAGTGACTTTGCTTTGTGCCGTTTCATTGGCAGGCAAGGTCTTCACTGGCAAGAGTTTTAATAACGCAGGCAACATAGTTACAGATAGGAAGCACGCGATGAGTACGCCTAGTGCCGACAAGTTACCGAAATCACGCAGCACTGGAGAGTCCGACATGTTCATCATCAGGAAACCAATCGCAGTGGTCACCGAGGTAATCAGAATCGGCATCGCATTGAGCTTGATGCTGTATTGAATGGCTTGTGCTTTCTCCATACCGCGCTGCATCGCTTGTCTCATGGTCACAATCACGTGAACACAATCGGCCACCGCCAAAGTTAAAACCAAGGTAGGAACATTTACGGTTGCTGTGCTGAGGAACATCCCAGCCCAACCAGATAAACCCATGGTGGCAACGATTGAAGAGATGATCACAATAAGCGTCGCCACCACACTAAAGAACGAGCGCAACATAAAGGTCAGGAACACCAACACCACCAATAGCATTAATGGTACCAGCGTTGAGCTGTCTTCTTGAGCCGAGGTCATAAAGGCGTTATTCATGGCTATGATACCCGCTTTATGGAATTCGACATTTGGGTACTGAGCTTGGTACTTGCCGACCATGGCGTTGATGGCCGCAATCACCTCTTGCACTTCCGCGGTCTTATCCACTTCTGGCAATTGCACAGTGACGTTCACAATGGTCACATCGCCAGAGGCTGACACCAAGGCATTCTTAAGCAGTGGTTCATTTAGGGCGATCTGTTTAACTTTGGCGATCCGCTCTGGCGTGTGCTCGTATTCTTCGTACAGCAAGTCTTCCACTAAGAGGTCGTCTTCAACGGCTTCGGTATGCTGATAATTGGCAAGCGAATCCACACGGCTTGAGTACGGGATCTGCCACGCATCGACCGTGAGGTTTTGAATTAAGGTGAGGGTTTCAGGGGTGAAGACATTGCCGCCTTCAGGTGCGACAACAATCGCGAGGTTGTCGGTTTTCGCAAACGTAGTTTGGATCTCATCAAATGCCATCAACTGTTTGTTGGTGCCTTCGAAGAAGATGTTGTAGTCCCCTCTAAAGTAGAGGTTCTTTGCCCCTAATGCAGAGAGAATGATGATTGAAAAAACCACCAGCAGAACGATAAACGAACGCTTGGTCGGTATTGAGTGCCAACTGTTATTTAGATCCCCGTTTACGCTATCGACGTTACGGTTATCTCGATTTTGGTGATCGAAAGCTGGCTTCTGGCTGTCATGTTCCATCACAGTCTCCATTTGTGACGATTCGTCATTGTTGTGTCTTAAAAAGCCAGCCGAAGCTGACAAAAACACAATTCTTAGTCATATACTCAAGAAAACCAAAACCACACTAGGCTAAACTTAAGTTTATGACGAATCGTCACTAATGGTTATTAATAAACCCACATGAGTGGGCTTAATGGAAGCTATTGACCTACAGATTCTAAGTAGGCAATCTCTTCACTGAACAGTTCTTGTTCTACACGACGCCAAGTTTTGCGGTAGTCCCAATCAGTAGAAAGAGGCTGCCACTTGAGGCCGTCGAGTAGCATGTTCGCGTTGTATAATACTGAATACGGGTCTTGTAACCGCTTAATACAATGACTGTTCGAAGCATTCTGTGACAAGGCATTTGAACCAAATGCGATTGACCAGTTTGCAAACACGATGGCATCTGAACCCATACCAGAAGGGAACTTTAGGTCACCAGCATCAACTGCTTGGTTAACCATTAAATCGGCTTGTTCAATCACCAATTCTTCCAGTTCATTCATCTCGGCTACGCGTGCACTAGACGCTTTCTCTAGTACCCACGGGCTTTTTGCCATGATCGCACAGGTTGATAGTACCGGCTCCATGCGAACATAGATTCGGTAAGCAACGTGTAATGCAACGACCTTTTCGCGTGTGTTGCCTTCAAACTCTCCAGAACGAGCAAACATTAATGCTTCGGCCTTTAAAGAGTGAATACACAAGGCTAAAACTACGTCTTCTTTGCTGCAAAAGTGATTGTATATTGTACCTTTCGAATAAGAGCTCGCGGCCGTTAGCTTATCCATCGTGAGGTTTCCGAACCCTTGTTCTCGAACCAGATCTTTTGCTAACAACATCAATTCTACTTCTCGGTCTGCGATAGACTGCTGCTTTTTAGACAACACGCCTTTGCAACCAAAGATACCTTGTTTATCGCCTTTACAACCAAAGCCAAACATAATTTCTCAGTCCGTATTTTAGCTTAGCCATTATCTAAGCTTAGCCAGTATTTAAAACACTCCTATCCAATATATTAACACGAATAGTAAATTCATGTAGTTAACCATTTTGTGACGCTTCGTCATTTCTGACTTATCGTCATAATAGCGCAAATATTGATCATATCAAGGTGTTTTATAAATTAAATACAGTTTATGAATAGATTTCCGCAAGTGGCGTGCAGGCTTACTTTTTGGGGCAAACCTCTCCTTATGGTCAATATTTGGCTTACTAATGCCGTTTTCTGTTAAGTTGCTATAAATTCGGTAAGGGGTGACTTACAATAGTGACAACGACTTACCTTATTTGAGAACACGATATTGAGCGCCAAATATTCTTATTTAGCTTGGCAAGTGAATACTTCTAGCCCTGCAGAAAAGCTGGTTTTATTGATGCTTGCAGACGGTGCTGACGAATTCGGCTACACCAATGTGTGCCTACAAACAGCAGGTCAACTTTGTGCTCTCTCTACGTTTGGTTTAGCCGACTGTCTTAAGTGTTTAGTCGACCAAGGTTTTCTCGATAAGGTGAAAGTAGATTATCGAGACAAAAAAGAGATTCACGTTTTCAAGATGCTCATTGAGCAAGAGCAAGCTGCGGCGCACGTTGAGGTTCAACCGACCAATAGTATTCCGGTCTACTCTACTGAACCTGCACCTGCACCTGCACCTGCACCTGCACCTGCACCTGCACCTGCACCTGCACCTAAGTTTCAGCCTGCTCCGGCGCCAATGCAACACATGCAACAGGCCCCTCGCCCACAAAGCCGAGGCTCAATGAACAGCAACACCGTTTCAACGCATGATTTGGATGAAGAGATCATTCCAACATGGGCGGAACGTGCGTTTAAATTCTCCGGCCTTGCTGGTGACCATAGTTTAGTATGGAAAAAATTTGTCCTCTGGTATAAAGCCAAAGCCAATGAACTAATGCCAATATCTCGCATCGAATCTAAGTTGCAGTACTGGTTAGTTAACGAGAAGCAAAATGAAAGACAACAACAGCAGAAGACCTCTCAATATTCAGGAAATGCAGGACAAGCTCAAGGAAATGGGTATCGACAAAAGCTTAGCCCATCTGAACGCTTCAGGCAGCAGCTCATTCAAAAAGGCAAAAAGCCAACCTTCTGAGCCAACTCAACCTGTTGTACCTGACGCTACAGCTCCATTAGTACCTGAAGTAATTGAAGCGCAAAGTACCGAAGTGAAAGTAGCGGCTGCACAAGCGGCGGATTCTGGTGCGTCTCAACAAGTGCCTGTTGTTGATCAAGATCCTACAGAATTAGAATTAACGGATTGGTGTATTCACGTGTTTGGCTCTTTCTTGAGCGTGTACGAAACACAGTGGGAATATCAGTACGGTAGTGAGCCAAGCGGTAAGTTCATCGAGTTTGCTAACTCTGTTGATTCAGACGGCCTTAACCGCGTGCTAATGCACTGTCACGAGCGTATTCAGCTTGGCAACAGTTGGCCGCCGCAAATGGGTGAGCTTTGGATCCTAAAAGATTCTCTAACGGAAGAAGAGTTGCTGGATAGCCGTATCCGTGTGTTGTCGCGCACTGCGGTAAACAAGATTGAAAAGTGGTTAATCCAAAACAAACTGTACGACTTAAAGCGCACCGCGGAAAACAAGTTGGATAGTCTGTTTAAGAAGTACTATTTGGAAGCGAAGCGTTTAGATGAGAAAGGCATGCTAGAAACGGAGTTGCCACAATTCCTGCTTGCCGCTAACTCAGTGAAGAACCTAAACGATTTAAAACGTGAAGAGTACGAAAGCCAACACGGCAAAGCGATTAACCCAAGAATCCAGCGTATTCTGAACAGTAAAAAGTAACCGCCTGCCCTCTACCTGTTAGAAGAAAACAAAGTTGCGATTACCCGGTTAACAGATACAAAAATGCCAGCTATTAAGCTGGCATTTTTTATGAATTCTAACGAACTCTTTAACGACTATCCGACCGTTATTTACGATCAGTTTTACTGATTAATTACAGTAGGTGGATAGTTGCGTTTAGAGAGAAAACGCCCGCGTCGTCATCTTTCATTTTGAAGTTTTGGTAGCTAGCGCCTACAGATAGTGGACCGAAGATGAAGTATTCAGCGCCTACAGCGTACATGATATCAACGTCGTCTTGCTTGAAGTTATCGCCTTTCACTTCGTATGAGTGAAGACCACCCTTCGCGTATACGTGAAGAGGACCGAAGTCGATGCTTGGTTTGATCGCTAGGTAAGCTGTGCTTACGTCAACACCTTGTTTAGCACGGTTGCCGTAGCTAACGTTGTCGAAAGAACCTAGGTCCCAGTAACCCGCTTCAACACCAATTAGTGGAAGGATACCTGTACCTACGTGGATGCCCACCGCATTTTCATCTTCACCAGCGAATGAGTTTTGACCACCCATTACACCGCCGTACAACCAAGAATCAGCCATTGCTGTTGAAGATGCACCTAGTAGTGCTAGTGCCAATAACGTTTTTTTCATATTCGACCTTTTTCGTCCTAGTGGCAGGCCTTGAGTGGTAATAAATTGCCACCAAGTCGCCCTGTATGTAATAACTATTCAATTAGTAATGCAATAAGCAAGATTTATACCCAAACCTTGCCATTGCGTCTAGCTTTATTCCTTTAGCAAGCATCAATCGCGTTTTTAACACGCTTATCTGATACTGGGTAAGGCGTACCGAGCTGCTGTGCGAAGAAGCTTACACGAAGCTCTTCTATCATCCAACGCACCTCTTTTACATTTTCTGGAACCGCGATCCCTTTTGGAATTTTATTCAACAGTTCTTTGTAATCATTCATTACTGACTCAACTTTGATCATATGAAGACGATCTTTGTTCGGGTCAATTGGCAGTTTTTCCATGCGGCGTTCAATCGCTCTCATATAGCGTAGAATATCCGGCAGGCGTTTCCACCCACATTCTGTGGCAAAACCCTTAAAAATCAAACCTTCTACTTGAGCTTTTATGTCAGAAAGTGCGAATGCCATTGAAAGATCCACGCGTCCTTTCAGCTTTTTACTGATGCTGAATGCCGTGGTTAGGATGGTTTCAACCTGTTGAGCAATCTCAACTACGGTATCACCCAGCTCTGCACGTACGTGTTCTTTCAGTGCTTCAAACTGCTCTGGTTCCCAAACCAAACCGCCCTTATCTTCAATCAGCTTATCAATACCACAAGCGATACAGTCATCGATAAGATCGAGTACCTGTCCGTATGGGTTGAAGTACAAGCCAAGTTTCGATTTGTTCGGCAGGTTAGAGTGCAAGTATTTGATCGGTGATGGCACGTTCAACAGGATTAAACGACGCTGACCCGATTTCATTGCCGAGATCTGCTCTTGCTCGGTTTCGAACAGTTTGATCTCTACGCTGTCTTTGGTATCCACCAACGCAGGGAAGGCTTTAACATCGTAGCCGCCGCGTTTCTGTTGGTAGACTTTTGGTAGCTCACCAAAGCTCCACGTGTGCAGGTTCTGCTGCTCGATGTCATCGTCTGCCACTTTAGAAAGCGTTTCTTGAACCTTATCTTTCAGGCTCTCTTTCAGCTCATGCAGATCTTTCTGTTCTTTCAGCTTACGCTTGCGATGATCGACAGCGCGGAATGTTACCTTTAAGTGCTCTGGAATCTGGTCTAACTTCCAGTCATCACGTACCACTTCTACACCCGTCATGCGGCGCAGCTCTTTCTCAAGAGAATCCAATAACGGTGCTTCAAGCGGTGTCACGCGAGCCAAGAATGCATCAGCGTAGTTTGGCGCAGGTACAAAGTTACGGCGTAGCGTTTTAGGTAACGACTTAATTAAGCTAATCACTAACTCTTGGCGTAGACCCGGGATCTGCCAATCAAAACCGTTTTGGTCGATCTGGTTCAAGATAGGCAGCGGAATGTGTACCGTTACACCATCGTTATCGTCGCCCGGCTCAAATTGGTAACTCAGCTTGAGCTTGATACCGTTTTGGTGCCAGAAGTTCGGGTAATCCAGATCGGTAACGTGGCTAGCATCGCCTCGGAACAGCATCGACTTTTCAAAGTTCAGCAGCTCAGGTGTTTTCTGACTGGTCTTCTTCCACCATGTATCAAAGTGACGGCCAGAAACCGCCTCTTCACCCACACGCTGGTCATAGAAATCGAACAGTTCATCATCGTCGATCAAGATGTCACGACGACGCGATTTATGCTCTAGCTCTTCGACTTCTTGTAGAAGCTTACGGTTCTGCTTGAAGAAAGCGTGTTTGGTTTCCCACTCACCTTCTACTAATGCACTGCGTACAAACAACTCACGACTGACGGTGGCATCAATCGCGCCGTAGTTCACAAGGCGCTTAGGTACGATTGGGATTCCGTAAAGCATCACTTTTTCGTGTGCCATTACCGCTGCTTGTTTCTTCGACCAATGTGGTTCGCTGTAGCTACGTTTAATCAAGTGTTTCGCTAGTGGTTCAATCCATTCAGGTTGAATCTTCGCGATAACACGGCCCCAAAGTTTCGAGGTTTCCACCAGCTCAGCAGACATGATCCACTTCGGTTGTTTCTTAAATAAGCCAGACGCAGGGAAGATATGGAAGCGCGCATTACGTGCACCTTGATACTCATTCTTCTCTTGGTCTTTCATACCGATGTGCGAAAGCAGACCTGATAGCAGTGACATGTGAATGCCATCATAGCTGCCCGGTTCTGTATTCAACTTAGTATCCAGTTCACGCATTGCTTGGTGAATTTGGAAGTACACATCTTGCCATTCACGGATACGTAAATAGTTGAGGTAATCTTGCTTACACTGTTTGCGGAACTGGTTACTCGACAGCGCTTTTTGCTGCTGCTTGATGTAATCCCACAAGTTCACAAACGTGATGAAGTCAGACTCTTTATCGAAGAAGCGCTTGTGCTTGTCATCAGACGATTGTTGCTTATCTGATGGACGCTCACGCGGATCTTGAATCGACAACGCAGACGCGATCACCATCACTTCGTGTAGGCATCGGTTACGTGGTGCTTCGATAACCATACGCGCTAAACGTGGATCGATAGGCAGCTTCGCCAGCTTACGACCAATTGCGGTTAGCTTCTTCTTGTCGTCGCCGTGGTTCTTGTTTTTGTTTGCAGCTGGTTCAGCTGTTGCGATCGCACCCAACTCTTCAAGCAGTCTTACACCATCTTGAATGTTGCGCTTATCGGGCGCTTCAACAAATGGGAACGCTTGAATGTCGCCTAGGCCTAGCGCTGTCATCTGAAGGATAACCGACGCTAGGTTAGTACGAAGAATTTCTGGGTCAGTAAACTCTGGACGTGACTCGAAATCTTCCTCAGAGTACAGACGAATACAGATACCTTCCGCAACACGACCACAACGACCCTTACGCTGGTTAGCACTCGCTTGAGATACTGGCTCAATCGGTAGGCGTTGTACTTTAGTACGGTAACTGTAGCGGCTGATACGCGCCGTACCCGGGTCGATAACATACTTGATGCCCGGAACGGTTAACGAGGTTTCTGCCACGTTGGTTGCCAGAACGATGCGTCGACCAGTATGAGACTGGAAGATTCGGTTCTGTTCACCCGCCGATAGACGAGCGTAAAGCGGGACAATTTCAGTATCGCGAAGGTTACGTTTACTTAATGCATCTGCGGTATCACGAATTTCTCGCTCACCGTTCATGAAGATCAATATATCGCCAAGGCCTTCATCACACAGCTCATCAACCGCTTCAAAGATGCCTTCGATTTGGTCGCGGTCTGAATCACTTTCATCACCACCTAATGGGCGGTAACGCGTATCTACTGGGTAAGTACGGCCAGACACTTCAATGATTGGTGCATTGTTAAAGTGCTTCGAGAAACGCTCAGGGTCGATGGTTGCCGACGTGATGATCACTTTCAGATCAGGACGCTTTGGCAGCAACTCTTTCAGGTAACCCATGATGAAATCGATGTTCAGGCTACGTTCGTGCGCTTCATCGATGATGATGGTGTCGTACTGATTTAAGAATCGGTCGTGCTGAATTTCCGCCAGTAGAATACCGTCGGTCATCAATTTGATTTGTGTGTTGTCAGAAATTTGGTCGTTGAATCGAACCTTATAACCAACAAACTCACCCAGCTGCGTTTCCATCTCTTCAGCAATACGGTTCGCAACCGAACGCGCCGCAAGACGACGAGGTTGAGTGTGACCAATTAAGCCAAAGCGGCCGCGGCCAAGCTCAGAACAGATTTTTGGTAACTGAGTGGTTTTACCCGAACCCGTTTCACCCGCCACGATAACCACTTGGTTTTCAGCGATGGCTTTCGCGATGTCTTCGCGTTTTTGGCTAACAGGGAGAATTTCTGGATATTCAATCGTTGGTTTCTGTGCCGCACGCTGAGTTGCCGTCATCATCGACTTAGCAATGTCTAACGCAATCTCATCAAAGACAGCGTGCTTAGCTTGTTCGTTCTTAATTTTGCTCGCACCAGCAATTCGCTTACTCAAACGGAAGCGATCGCGCATCATACATTCGTTGAGCGCTTTACGAAGAGAGGCAGGGCTATTCTGAGATGATTTGTTGTTTGTCGCTGATTGATCAGCTTTTTTGGTATTTGATTGTTCAGCAGACTTTTTCGATGCAGCTTGGTTTGGCTTGGCTTTGCTCTGTGAAGAACTTGGCTGTGCTGCATTCTTGTTGTTATCTGCTTTTTCCGGAGACGAAGTCAAAGCGTGTCCTATTCTTGTACTTATTAAACTCGCGCGATTATATCACAAGTGAGCTAGGCTATAGAACGGAAAGCCACCCTAGCCTGTTGTTTTAATTATTCAGGCACAGTGTTTAAACATGTACAACATTAGTCAGATACACCGCAACGTATAAACAAAAAGAGATTGGTTCTACCCAACCTCTCTTACTTACCTTCGAACAATTTACTTTAAGTGGAATGTTTACCCAAGATGAACAGTTACCGACTCGGTCGCTAAACTGCTTCCACCAACATACACATCCACTTCGCCCTTTTCATACATAAAACACGCTTGGCTGCCGTAGAATTTTAGGTCATCAGCATCAACTTCTAGCCTCACAGTTTTGCGCTCATGTCCTTCTAAATAGCACTTAGCAAAGGCTTTTAGTTCTCTCTGTGGACGAGTCGTCGAAGAGACTTTACGAGAGATATAGCACTGAACGACTTCTTGCCCAGCAATCGCAGAGGTGTTCTCTACTTCAACCTCGACAATTAGGCTCTCGTTCTCTGTAATTTCAGGCGTCACCACCGTCAACTTGCCATATTCAAACTGCGAGTAACTCAAACCGAAACCGAATGGATAAAGCGGTGTATCTTGCTCATTCTTATATGGCATGTACTCTTGATACGCTCGCATTTTACCAATTGGCTTGCGACCGTAATACATCGGAATTTGTCCTGTGCTTCTTGGTACTGTCATCGTGAGCTTGCCACTAGGATTACGATGACCAAACAGTAAGTTACCGACCGCATTTCCTGTCTCTGTGCCGCTTTGCCATGCATAAACCAATGATTGGGCGTATTGCTCAACCTTAGGTGATGGCACGGGTCTGCCAGTACACTGCACCACAATCAAAAGTTTGCCCGTTTTTCCAATGGCTTCAATTAGCTCTTCTTGACCCGGTGGCAACACAAGCTCGGCAATATTGCGCGCTTCTCCAGTGCGACGATGGCTTTCACCAACGCACAGCACGACTACATCACTTCGATGCGCACACTCCATCATGTCATCACTAAATGCGCTTGAATCAGTAATTATGGTGTTCTCTGGCGCTGCTGCTTGGATGCCATCTGCAATCGTTGCAACGTCGTCCGCATTGCCATCTAAACACCAAGAACCAAGGTGCTGTCTCTGTGAATGAGCATGAGGTCCAATCACAGAAATGATTAAGCCTTGCGAGTTCAGCGGGAGCAAGTCACCATCATTTTTAAGCAGCACCATGCTCTCTTCTGCGAGAGCTAGCGCTTTGCCCTTATGTTCTTCTAGGCCCAGCATGCTCTTATGCAGTTCAGGGTCGATATATGGTCGTTCAAACAGACCAGCGCGGAATTTGGTAAGCAGTACGCGGTAAACGGCTTCATCTAGATTTTCTTGTAAAATTGGATTGTTCTTCACCAGCTCTTCAAGGGTGTCTTCATATGCCTCATGAGTCATCGCCATATCAACACCTGCATCCAACGCCTTTAACGCAGCTGTAGATGGGTCTTTCGCAACTTGGAAGTATTCCAGATCGGAAATAGAGCCCCAATCACTGACGACCATGCCATCAAACTTATGCTCGCCTTTGAGCCAGTCTCGAATTAATGGGCGAGATCCGGTTACCGGTGTACCACCAAGATCATTAAATCCAGACATCATGGTTGCAACGCCAGCTTTCACTGCCGCAGCAAAGGGCAGCAAGTGCACATTGTGTAAGGTGTTATCGCTCAATTCCGTGGTATCGTAGTCGCGACCGCCCTCTGACGCTCCGTAACCAACAAAGTGTTTGGCACACGCCACCAGCTTATTTGGTTGTGAAGGGTCATCACCTTGGAAGCCTTTCACGACTGATTTTGCAAACTGACTGGTTAGGTACGGGTCTTCACCCGAACTCTCAATCACTCGGCCCCAACGAGGGTCTCGAACAATGTCGAGCATCGGCGCAAAAGTCCAGTTAATGCCTAGCGATGCCGCTTCTGCCGCGATGCACTCATAAGCTTCTTCAACCAACTTGGGGTTCCAAGAACATGCCTGAGCCAGAGGAATTGGTAGCACCGTCTTTTGGCCGTAAATCACGTCACGCGCGAATATCACTGGAATCCCAAGGCGGCTTTTTTCCATCGCCACTTTTTGGATCTCATTGAGCTGGTTCGGGTCAACCGATTCACCCGGCGCATTACCCGCCCACGCCGTGTCAGCAAGGATGCGCGAGCCATAGGCACCCTGCTCCACTTTCATCAAATACTCTTGCTTATTGTCGTCGTAGTCCAGCATTGGAGATTGGCAAAGCTGACCCACTTTTTCGGCAAGTGTCATATGAGACAATAAGTTTTCCGCTCTGCCTTCGTAAGTTGCGGAGCTGTCTTTGTACAAGGCCATCAATTAAATCTCTTTCATTTTGTAACGTGGGAAAGCTTCGGTTAGAAACTCGGTCATCTCTTGGTATAACGCGTCATTACCAGACTGTTTCGCTAAGCTTCGCAGTTGATCGGCCGCCGTTGGCACATATCGAGAATCAAGCTGAACGTAGATCTCGATGAACTCCATTAACTGCTGTTCGTTAAGTTGCTCAATAATCAATGTGGGCTTTTCTAACGACTGATAGTAAGCGTCTGGCTTAGGCCCAAGCGTTGCGCTTCGCCAAGTTTCAATCACCTGCTGGTAACCACCTAAATACTCATCTTCAATTCTGAGTTCGAGTTTGTTCATCCCTTTTAACGCTGTTACCAGCTCACCTTTTTTGTATTGCTGCTCTGCGTATGCAAAGTAGTTTTCCGATAGTGAGTAAGCTCTCAGCCAAGCGGAGCCATATGCGATAAAGATAACCGAGGCCAACGCTAACAATTTATATCCTGTCGATACTTTCATTACTTAACCCCTACGCCAGTAAATGCCTTGATGAAGTTCTTCTGTAGGCAGAAAAAGACAATCACAACAGGAACCGCAATCATGGTGGTCATCGCCCACAGTTGCTCCAGGTTGGTTCCCGGTACTTCAGTTTTAAAGTTGTACAGCGCAAGCTGCAGCGTCATCAGAGAATCGTCTCGTACGTAAAGTAGTGGCCCCATAAAGTCGTTCCATGCACCCATGAAGGTCAGAATACCGACCGTTGCCAGAGCTGGTCGCATCATAGGCAGAATGATTTTGAAGAAGATACGCATCTCACTCGCACCATCAATACGAGCCGCTTCCAAGTAAGCATTGTCTATCTGCTTCATGAACTGCACCATCAAGAAGATGTTGTATGCACTGATGGCACCCGGAATGATCAGCACGCGGTAGGTGTTAATCCAATTCCACTCATACATCATCATGTAAGTTGGGATGGTAAACAGAATCGCCGGAATCATCATCGAACCCAGAATCACTTTCAGCCAAAACTCGCGGCCAGGTAAGTTGGTTTTAACAATCGAGTACGCAACCATCGATGAAAACAGTGTATTCAGCACCGTGACAGTGACCGAGATGAAGATGGTGTTGAAGAACACTCTTCCCAAGTTCACTGAATCAAATACCTTGATGTAGCCAGCAAACGACCACTCTTTTGGCAAGCTGTTCGGGCTGTGCATAATCTCAGGGCCGGTCTTAAATGAGTTGATCACCATGTAGAAGAACGGATACAACACAATAAGGGTGGCAACCAAAAGTGTGCCGTAAATCAGTAGGTTTTTTTTCTTATCAGCATTCATGATTAGTCTTCCTTACTGGTGATTTTTAACTGCATCATCGTCAGCAGGTAAATTACGCAAGCGAGCATTAAGCCAATGGTTGAAGCTTCACCCATCTTCATCTGCTCAAAACCGGTTTGGTAGAGGTAAAGCACAGGGGTGAGTGCCGATTGATAAGGACCGCCATTTAGGTCGAAGTTCATGAACACTTCGATAAACATCTGCAAGCCATTGATAATGTTCATTGTCATCACAAACACGATCTGCGGCATGATCATCGGCAGAGTAATTTTCTTAGTCTTACGCCACCACGATGCGCCATCAATATCAGCCGCTTCAAACAGAGATTTGTCGATACTGGCGATACCACCAAGGAAGATGATCATCTGAACACCGAACCACTTCCATGCACTGAACACTGCAATCACAGGCATTGGTAACCACTCTTCGAATTTCCAAAACACCGGTTCCGAAAGGACGTTCGCGCCCACCATAGTATTTTGAATTGGACCAGAAGGACCTGATATGAAGTCAAAAATGATCATAGCTACGGTAATCGAGGTCACCACTGGAATGAACATGATGGTGCGGAACATGCTCGATAAGAACTTAATCTCGTTGAGTAGTAAGGCTAAGCCCAGTCCAATCACAAAGCTCAATGAGACAAAGATGACTTGGTTAAACACCACGTTGAACAACGACTTCCAGAACAAGAAGTCCGTCACCACCGTAATCCAATTGGTTAAACCGATGAACTTGGTGTTCTCTGGCATCAAGATGTTTACGCTGAGAAAGCTGCTCTCAAACGACAAGAAGAACGGGTAAATCAAAAAGACCGCGAAGTACACAATCCATGGAGCAAGGAACAGGTAGCCGGTTATGAGGTTATCTTTTTTCATAGTTTCACTTAGACCTATCACACTATTGGTTAATGAGTTTTTCAGCTTGCTTCGCCGCTGCTTCTACCGCTTCCTCAGCAGAAACATCTTGCTTAACCACAGCTTTGGAATACTGCTCAAGAATGACGCCAGCCATGTCTGATGACAGTGCAAAAGGTTCATTCAATTTTGCATTTGGTAGTTGCTCAACAAATGGTTTGGCTTCTGATGTGTTGTAGTAAGGTCGGTCTTTTAGCGAGATCAGTGTTGGCAGTTGTCCCAGCGCTACATTCGCTTTGTGGTTAAACTCGTCTTCCATCATCAGCTCTAAGAACGCCCACGACAGTTGCTCTTTCTCGACGCTGTTTTTGAAGATCATCAGAGCGCGGCCATCCAGTGTGGAGTATGAGGTATCACCTTTGTTGAGTGTCGGAATCGGTGCTAGTCCAACATCTTCACCGACCACCATCGGTTTACCTGCCGCTTCGGTTAGGTTTGCTTTCCAGCCGAAACCAAACTGTGGCCACATACCAATAGTGCGTGAGAAAAAGTTCTTCTCCATGGTCAGTGGAGCATACTGCTGCGCCTTAGCCATAGTTTCGAAGAACAGCGCTAGATTCGCTTCTTCTCTATCGAAGATAGGGTTGGTGCCGAAACGATTAAGCAAGCCATATTGACCATCGTTGAAGTTGTAGTACATCTGAGCCAGCATGCTCCAGTACCAACTACCCCACGATAACGCTTCGTTCCAGAACACGGTGCCGTACACAGGGCTGCCGTCCGCTCTTGGAGGCAGTTGGCTGATCTTTTCTGCCGCGTGTAAAAATTCATCCCATGTTTGAGGTGGATTGTTTGGGTCTAAGCCCGCTTCAATGAACAGCTCTTTGTTGTAGAGCATCAGCGTCGTTGTTGCATTCCAAGGGATGTAGTAGTTTCGACCATAGTTTTTCTGCATGAAAACAGGATCGATCCTGTCCTCCATCGCATTAAAGCCTTCGAACTGCTCTAAGTCTGACTCTTATACACAAAT
>NZ_JBFRRH010000032.1:0-951 GCF_041472995.1 Vibrio sp. 10N.261.46.A3
CTGCTCTTTTCTTTGCTCTTATTTTTACTTTATGTGAAACCGTTTTGTGAAACTATTATGTGCAACACCTGTTGTACAAAGTGGTTTCACGTTGAGGTTTCACATAAACGCCCACACTGGGAATGTGAAAGCGTTCATGAAAGAAGACTCTAAAACCGATATGACCGTATATCGGTTCTGCATATCGGAATTACATATCGTTTTTTAGAAAAAAGAGGCCTAAAGTCAGACTTAAAATTCGGAAAGAAAGCATTGAGTAATTTGATTTTTAAGCTGGAGTGACAGTGCCACAGTTTAAGATCGAGTGTATTCCGCTTGCTCGGTGTTCGGACGCTTCGCTTACTCACACACTGCGCCGAGCGGTGTAGATAAAACGGCAAAAGACATGAGTGTAAGACAAAGGAACTCTAAGAGATACTCCGAAAGAATTACGCTTAATACTAGAAAGCAAGACAGCCCTAAAACGGGCTGTTATCTGATAAGGCTTATCCAGTCTACTCCTTAAATCTCGCCTAATTTCTTTTTCTTGTAATACCATGCACGAGAAATCCCTAACGCTTCCCACGGCTTACTCTGAGCTTCGGAGCCTTGTACTGGTTTTCTTTTGGATACTTTCCCACCTTTAGCCCCTTTCTTAGCTTGGCTTTGACGGAATTTCTCTGGCGTAAATTCTCGATACGTCCAGTTAGCTATAGACTTAGAAATAGATTTCACTTCTGACACTGGCAATGGAACCATGAATTGCCCATTCAATGCCTCTACGTGGTCGTATACAGCGTCATTCCACATTAGCTTATAATCTGGTGCCCAATAGTCCCTAATCGCTCTGTACGCCCATTTGCTTGCAGATTCAAACAACTCACAATTTCGACCTAAGCCAGAAGATTCGATTCCTTTCTTTGGATGACCTTTTAAATCGAGATAATCCGCTAGTTCATCTAGCGTGTATTC
>NZ_JBFRRH010000033.1:0-1045 GCF_041472995.1 Vibrio sp. 10N.261.46.A3
GCGCCGAGCGGTGTAGATTAGACAGCAAAAGATAGGAATCTCTTTTAGCGTAATCTCAACCTCCTATAGTATAACGTGGTCTCAAAGAAACGTTGAAGCACTCTTAAGACTAGAAAGCAAAACAGCCCTAAAAAGGGCTGTTATCTGATAAGGCTGTTGTTTTAGTCTCACTAAAGGAGACCAGTTTTCTTTTTACGGAAGTAAGTAGCTCGACTAATAGCTAGTTCTTTCCATGGCTCTAGATGGTTTTCACTATACTTATTAATTGGACGCCCACCACCTTTTGAAATCTTACCGCCTGTAGAAACCTTACCACCTTTTGCACCTTTCTTAGCTTGGCTCTGACGGAACTTCTCAGGCGTGAACTCACGGTATGTCCAGTTAGCGATCGATTTCGCTATCGCTTTCACTTCTGAAACAGGGAGAGGCACTTTAAATTGAGCGTTAAGGGCTTCTACGTGGTCGTAGACAGCCGAGTTCCAGTCACGCTTATAGTTGGGTGCCCAAAACTCTCTAATCGCCTTGTAGCTCCACTGTCGCACTGAATCAAACAACTCACAATTACGACCAAGACCTGATACTTCGCTACCACGTAACGGATGACCTTTTAAATCGAGATAGTCCGCCAGTTCATCTAGCGTATATTCGTACTCACTCCAAAACTCATTTTGCCAATGTGAATGAAGTGGGTTTTTCGTGAGTAGTCCAGCAAACCCACGATCCGCTTTTAGACGTTCAATCATTGCTGACTCAATCGCAGCAGCGTAGCGAATGGGTTCGCTATGTGCGATGTCAGAAGTACAGAACGGAACTTTCAAGCGATACGCAATGTGAGCGTGTGCATTTCCTGGGTTCAAGGCGTGGTTAGATAAATCGGTCACTCAGGTGCCCCCTAAAAGTAAATTGGGTGAGGCGATTAGCTACAGTCTCAATCAATGGTCGAAGCTAGTAAGAGTTATCGATGATGGCCGGTTAAGCATGGATAATAACCGAGCGGAACGTTCAGTGCGTCCGTTCACGGTAGGGCGGAACAACTGGTTGTTCT
>NZ_JBFRRH010000034.1:0-61197 GCF_041472995.1 Vibrio sp. 10N.261.46.A3
TCAATGATCACGGGTATAGACAAAGTAAAGTTAAGAAAAACACAGCACAGTCGAGCATAGAAGAAATTAAGGGACAAAGAGAATATCAATACGGTATTAATATAAGTAACTTTAAAAAATTAGTAGAACCAAGTGATGAACTATGGGTATTCTCAGGATTTCAATTCGTTGCTTTAGAAATAAAGACTACGCATCATAATATTCGTTACTTTGAAATAGCTAATTTCCCCAATAAATACCAGTCAAGTTATACAGGGGTAAATGCGGACGCCGATCATAATCATAAAATAGAAGAATTACGAACAACTCATACTGTGACGCCTAGAGAAATAGAACTGCTAAAAACACAACTACTCACTTTTCGTCCGCCACACGTTGACTCATCAATCCTAAGTAAAGCTCTAGAACAGTTTGTGAACCTGATAGGCTTTCATTGCCTAAAAACGACAGCTCCTCATTCATCACCATTGCAACAACTACAAAAAGCTATTGAGATCCATCGAGTTAGAAAAATTATTCATAACCACAAACACTTACAACGTCCAAGTAACTTCAATTTATTCATAGGACAAGTAGCACAAGATTCACAAACCCTATTTCAATCTAATACAAATGCTATTGATTCAATTAAAAATGCACACCAAGATTCAGAATCAAAAGGACTTCCTCTTGTCGTTCGGCTTCACCCTGGAGAAAAACAACTCTGCGTAATACAAGAACAAATCCGCTTTTGCAAACAAGAAGGCATCCTCATTTGCAACCAAGGAGCTTTACTGGAAAGCGTTCTTCAAAGTGAGCATATATATACAATAAACTCCACTGGAGGGTTACATTCTTTACTCCTTGAAAAACCAGTAACCCTTTATGGAAACAGTTTTTATCAAGACTGGAAAGCCAGTGATGTCGTCCTTTATCACCAACATTTACTTCAAGAATTGCACTCTCCTAACTCATAAAAGGAAACAATAGTGAACATAATAACTACATCCACTAAAGTTGGGGATAATGCTCAACTTTCATTTAAAAAAGTGAGGGTACTAGATATCCGACGACACTCAATTCCTGAACTATGTAAAGATAAGCGAGTGTTAGTGATTGGCTGTGTAGATATGATTGATATGCTCTCTATGCAAAAATACATAAAACAAGGAGAGCATCAATTCCACAATATTTCCCAAAAGGCTAGCTATACGGCAGGGCTTGATATCAATCAAAAGGGCATTAAATTACTGCAAGAAAAAGGATACCATGTTGATTATTGCGATATATTCAATGATCAAAGCAAGTACCTAGAAGAAGAGTATGATTATGTCGTTTTATCTCATGTAATAGAGCATGTGATTGATCTAACGGGCTTCATAAAAAAAATAATGAACATTGTAAAAACCAAACAAGTTATCTTTGCGGTACCAAATGCATACAATATAAAACATGCGCTTCCCGCTCTATTACTACAACGAGAAAAAGTCAGTAATGACCACTATTACACTTTTACACCAATCACCTTTGTAAAACTTATCGAAGGGTTGAATTTTGAAGTAAAAGAACTCTATTTTGACCAAGATAGAAGACTCAAATCAGGTAAAAAACACCGCTTATTGGGAACATTATGGTCACTAGTAAAATCAAAAATATTCACACACAGTGGCGATATTATTTTGGTTGCTCAATATAAATATTAACTTTTGTTTACGTCACTCTGAAACTTATATGCAAAATAAGCCGTAAATAAAGTATAAATGGTTTTACCTCCAATCGAGGTTAACACAGCCCCCCATACTCCATAGTTAATAGTTAACACCGCGAGCAAAACAAAAACGACAAGTGCGGACATAACTGTCGAAATGGTAATATAGCCTACTTTATTTTGGGCTATTAAAAAGCTTTCAGTCCACCCACAAAAAGCCGCAGGGATAAGAAGTAATGAGCTATAAACCAGTAATTCATGAAAAGGAACATACTCGCCACCAAATAACGTCATAATGTTTTCACTGAAAATAAAGATAATCATGATACCAAACAACATGGTAACAACAGGAAAAACTGCACCCACGTAACACAACTTCAATACTGTTTTTGAATCTTTAAGGCTCACCGCTTTGGTAAAGCGAGGTAAGAGTAATATTCTTGCACCAACAACCACAAAGAAAAAAACATTCATTAAACGAGCAACAACGCCCATTACTGCAATACTCTTATCATCCAACCAAAATGAAGAGAAAGGCAATGCCAAATGAGTAACCGCAAGACCAAGAGACATGATAGATAGGTATGGTAATGTGCTTTTGAATGTCTTAATTAACTCCGAAAATGAAACTCGTTCAAAGCTTACAGCACCTATTTTAATTAAATATCCTAACGCAATAACTAGCGTAACGATAACACTGAAAAAATACAATTTAATAAGAGAACATGCGGGTATACTCAGAACTAAAACAACAAACAGAAAGGGTTGTAAAACAAGTTGAAAAAACGCCCCCAAAGGTGCCTTATTATGACCTTGAAATATAGAGATTGTTAAAAAAAACAATGACATTACGTATATTTCAAATAAACCTAATCTGACAGTAAAGTCAAGTAGCCTAACTAACACCCAAAAATACAATCCAAAACAAAGCAACGAACCCAATAAGGAAAGTATAAAAGCAGCAGAAATAGAACAGTATTTTTCTTTTAAGTCATAACTGGCGGCAATATTTTTTACGAGTAATCGCCCCCCTCCCAATGTAGCCAATTGCGATAAAAAAACCAGTATACCGAGAGAGATAAAATATTGTCCAATAAGCTGTGGTTGATATAAGCGAACCAGTAATAGGTTGACCAATAAAGCCCCAATTGCACCAGTAACCTTAAGAGAACCAAGTTGAATTCCCTGCTTAATCAATCCACTCGGCTTACTTACACCATTCTTCACTAGACCCTATCTCCAGAGCCCTTACCTGCAACTGTCTGTATAATATAAGTAAAATAGAGTTTTACAGATAGCGTTTGGATCATCTTTTGATCCCACTCCGCGAGTTTTTTCGGTGTCGACATGTCGATATCATTGATTTGAGCCAATCCCGTCACACCCGGCCTAACCGACAACACTCCTTTCGACTCTCTCTCATCAATCAACTCTTGTTGGTTAAATAGACATGGTCTTGGGCCAACTAAACTCATTTCACCTTTAAGCACGTTGTATAACTGAGGCAGTTCATCAAGCTTGGTTTTTCGCAGGAATCCACCGAGCTTAGTCACTGAACTCGCTCCAACTAAGTGAGTCGCAACAGATTTTGTTTCCACTGGCATAGTGCGGAATTTGACTAAGGTGAATGGTTTTTTATTGCGCCCTACTCGAGTTTGAAAAAAGACCGGGGAACCGGTATCAAAATATCCTAGGATACAAATCACAACAAACACAGGCCAAAGGAACAACAGGCCAAAGAAAGCAAAAATAAAATCTAATATACGAATCAACTTAAAACCCTTTCTAATAAATACAGATTCTGAATAACGCTCGTGCCCCGCTGTTCAGAGTGACAACTCTCTACTACAAAGCACATAGCTCACGCAGTTAAACCAAATAACACCGTCGCTAAAATCAAAGCACCACTCAAAAATCAACGTATATCATCAACGACATAGCTCAAACAACGTAGAATCCAATATCATCATTCAAAAAACGAGGAACGAGTTACTTGGAATCTAAGTACGCTTGCACTGTGTTTTTTATCCCCTGCTCAAAAGTAACAGGGGGCTCCCATCCCAAAACCTCTTTCGTCAAACACACCTCCACTTGTAGGCTGCCATATACTCTTTGCGCTATGTGTTGCTTATTTAAAACTGACGTTCCAGCTTGTATCCAAGACATTGGAATAGGCAAAAGCCTCGGAGCCTTGCCCATTGATAACGCAATAGTTCGCATTAATTGAGTTGTCGACACATCATTATCATCCGATACCAAGAAGGTACGTCCCGGAGCTGAAGGGTGCTCGCAACACGTCAGTATCAAATCAGATAGATTATCCAAATAAACCAAACTTCTTTGGTTTTTTATAGCACCAAACGGTAACGGAATGCCTTTATCAATCAAACGCATCATAGATAGGAAGTTCGCTTTTACGCCAGGTCCATAAACCAAAGGCGGTCTAATGATAACGACTTCTAAACCTGTCTCTTCTGAAAGCTTAGCCAACTCAACTTCAGCTTCATACTTACTCAAACTATAAGGATCTTGCGGCGTATTATTTAAATTAGGTTCAAACGGTAAATTTGGCTCACTGAATTCACCGTTAACTTTAATGGAGCTGATAAATACGAATCTTTTTACACCGGCATCAACAGCTTGGTTTGCTAAATTCAAAGTACCAAACGTGTTCGTATCGCGATAGGCTAATAATGCATCTTGCTCGGTCTCATTCATCTGATGCACTCGAGCAGCACAATGAACAACACAATTCACACCTTCGAATGCACCAGACCAATCGGTAAAAGCATCAATGGAAGGGATAACCAAGCTATTAGTTAATGGCTCGATTTGCTTACGTACAACCGGAATGACTGCCCAGTCACGTTCCTCCGCCAGCTCAACAACTCGGGAACCAACAAAGCCCGTACAACCAGTGACTAATAATTTCATAACACAAAAAAGCTCAAAAAATCGAATAAATAATAAACAAGTTCAACAGTAAAACTACCGATCGACACATAACAATAAATTACAGGTAGCTTACCGCACTTAAGAACATTAAAATACAATCTAAAACTATCACTATCAAACTTAAGACGCTCAGTGGCTCGCTAAGGAACATCATGATTAGACCAATACATACATTGCTTAATGCCAAACGCAAGAACAAGCGTTTCATTAGTATTGGTTATGATATTTTCGCTATCGTGATTTCACTCTATTTAGCTATCACATTGAGACTTGGAAATGCATTTTTTGCAGTCGAAATAGAGGAACTAATAACTCTTTTTATTACTGTTTCAATCACAATTTATAGCTTCGTTAAATTAGGAATGTACCGAGCCGTACTGCGCTATATGATGCTACCAGCCGTAGGCAACATTTTCTTTGGAGTTATAATTTCGACCCTAGCGTTAATAATGAGTGGATTTTTTTTCCACTCATTCATCCCTAGAAGTGTCCCATTTATATATGCTGGCTTGGCAACCCTGACTCTAGGTGGCCCCAGAATACTCATCCGTTCAATTTATTATCACTGGTTTAAACGCCAGAAGCCCAATGTCTTTATTTATGGCGCAGGAGCGACTGGTCGTGACTTAACGTATGCTCTGATTCAGGGAGACGAATACAATCCAGTCGTATTACTTGATGATGACCCAACAAAATCAGGTCAAATATTATTTGGGCTTAAAGTCCATCACCCAAGTGAGTTTGAACACCTCCAATCACTCTATCAACCCGTAAAACTGCTTTTAGCAATTAATGGGATTAATAAAGGGGAGCGTTTGAGATTGGTTGAAAAATTGTCACATTGGCCAATCGCAGTACAATCCGTTCCATCAGTAGAAGATATTGCGGCAGGAAAAGCGACAGCAACTGATGTAAAAGACTTAGACGTTGCAGATCTACTTGGAAGAGCTGCAGTGGACCCTGACAAGGCACTTTTAGCACAAAATATTTTCAATAAGAATGTAATGGTTACTGGCGCCGGAGGCTCTATTGGATCTGAACTATGTCGTCAAATAATGACACAGAAACCCAAAACGCTCGTTCTGTTTGAGCTAAATGAATACAACCTTTACAAAATCGATCAAGAACTAAATTCTACAAAAATCAACTTAAAAAGCGAGACTCGAATAGTCGCAGCTCTTGGCTCGGTTCAGAGACAAAACCGCTTAGAAAAACTGATGATAGCTCACGGAGTTGAAACCGTTTACCATGCTGCAGCTTATAAACACGTCCCTTTAGTTGAAGATAATATTGTTGAAGGTGTTCGTAACAATGTATTTGGAACACTTGCTTGCGCTGAAGCTGCAATACAAACAGGTGTAAAGAACTTTACTCTCATCTCAACAGATAAAGCAGTAAGACCAACTAACGTAATGGGCGCGACGAAACGCATGGCAGAGCTGGTTCTTCAAGCACTAGCAGACAAACAAAAAACCACCAATTTTACAATGGTACGTTTTGGCAATGTACTAGGATCTTCAGGTTCGGTTGTTCCATTATTCAAAAAGCAAATTAAATGTGGCGGCCCCGTAACTGTCACTCACCCTGATATCATTCGTTATTTTATGCTGATCCCTGAAGCGGCACAGCTAGTCATTCAAGCAGGGGCTATGGGTCACAACGGCCAAGTATTCGTACTTGATATGGGGGAGCCCGTTAAGATCCTAGATCTGGCAAAACGTATGATTCACCTAATGGGTATGCAAGAAAACATAAAAGGCGACGCCCAAGAAGGTGATATCGAGATTAAATTTACAGGCCTGAGACCAGGAGAAAAGCTTTATGAAGAGCTTCTTATCGGAGATAACGTTGAAGGTAGCGGCCATCAAAAAATAATGACGGCCAGAGAACAGATGTTGAGCTGGAGTGAAATGCAGCCACTGTTGAATCAACTTGATACTTGCTGCCATAACTTTGACGAAGAATGCATTATGAAGATTCTATTAGATTCACCAACTGGGTATAAACCCAATACTAACGAATAACCCCAAGCTCATCGTAAACTTTTAGAGTTTTTTCAAATACCATTTCTTGAGAAAACTCTTTTTCTACTTTCTGACGCCCCTTAGCGCCAAATTCAAGAGTTTTTTCATCGCTTTCAAGTAAAGCCCGTAAACAGTTAACAAGTGAAATAACATCTCCAGGTTGTGCCAGTAAACCGTTAACCTCGTGAGATACTATTTCACGACAACCAACAACATCGGTTGTGATTATTGCTCTTTGGCAAGAAGCTGCCTCGATCAAGATACGAGGAACACCTTCACCATATGTAGTTGGCAAACACACTATATCGTTTTCTTTTATTAGCTTAGGCATATTCTTCACGTTACCTAGCCAACTAATATCACCAGAGCTTGCCCAAGCCTCTACTTGACTAACAGGAATAGCAGAAGAAACGTCGCTATCAATAATCCCCGCAACATTAAGCTTGAATTCAACACCTCGGCTTTCTAAAATTTGTTTTGCTTCAACTAAGCAGGCCAACCCTTTCTCTTTCAAAAGTCTAGCGCCAAACAAAACGTTTTTATTTAACGGTGGTAGTGAAGGAGAAAAGCGAGTTAAATCAATTCCAGCTCCTTTAATAACTCGACCATTTCCATATTTAAAAATACCAAGCTCATCAAATAGCTTATAATCTTCGTTATTTTCAAAAATGAAACGCGCCTTAGAGGAAGAGATAGACTTATAGAATGTAGTAATAATGCGTCTTAATAGATTAAATTTAATTGAATTAGAACTAAAAACTGCGCCTAACCCAGTTACACTATAGATTATCGGTTTATTAAAAAATAATCTATTTAACAAGCCCGCATATATATTAGGTTTAATTGTCACACAGTGTATCAATTCAGGCTCAATTTCATCTAATATTCTTTTAAGGCGAAGAATACTACCGACCTCTCGAAGAACATTCACACTTTTTCTTTTGACAGATAACTGATGACAAATAAAGCCTTTAGAAACCAATTCATCTTTAATAACATCATTTGAAAAACTGGTAACAATATGTATATCAAGACCTAAAGACTTAAAATATTCTGCTCGCTCAAGCCAATGAAGGCGGAAGTACCAATCTACGTTAATTACATAAACAACTTTCGTCAAAACAACCTCTGCAAGTCCGAACTACTATGACTATTCTAATATGCTATCTATAACTTTTTGGTTATGTTGAATAATATTATCGAAAACACTTATAACTTCATAAACTGGAATAAGTAGCCCAGAAACAAAAACAACCCCACTATCATGAAGTTCGATATTTTCTTTCTCATCAACAACTGAAGACCAAAAATCATTAACAACGTATGGTTTTAAATCTCTCTTCTTCAAAAAAGCGACTTGCTCTTGAAGGTATGTGATTTGCTCTTTGAGAAATTCAGTCGGGCTACCAGTTTCAATCGGTGCCGTCTCCACTCTCCTAGGTAATGGTTTTACTGGTTTCAACAAATAGGAAATCTGATCAACAACGTTAAGCCTGCTATTTCTAGCTTCAGATTTTTGACTATCACTCAAGCTAGCGAATTCGGAGAAATAGTGAAAGTGGATATATTCAGTTGAAAATTCTACATTAAGTTCAGAGTTTGCGGAATAACGCAATCCCCACTGAGGACAAGATGGCGTTTCGTAATCTTTAGGTTGAAGGGCAGTTGTTTTTGCATCAGATGAAAAAAACCTAAATGTGTGCTCATTGAAACAAATTTGATTATTGTGAAAAGTATTAGCTAAATTAGCAGTGGTCAAAAAGTAGGGAACTGTCAAAAAAAACGTACCTGTAGGCTTCAATACTCTATACACTTCAGAGATAACACTTAAAAACCCGTCTTTAGTTAAATGCTCCATACAATGAGATGAATATATAGTCTATTTCGTTATCATCAAAGGGAAGCATTTCCTCGTTCAAATTCAATACAATGTCAGCATCCGACATTGGAGAGAAGTCAATACCAATTGATCCTGGAAGTTTTTTTTGACCACAACCCACGTCTAGTATTTTCATACGAATTATATCCTATTTTTAATTTCTCTAAAAAATTATTGTATTTTATTAAAATAAGTTCAATCTATCCAAAGGGTCTTTCTTAAAGATAAGGTCAATAAACGCTAAAGGAAACGCCTTAAAATTTGGCAACTTGTCTTTGGAGAAGACAGTGTAAATAAGCCATTGAAGAGTAATTTTTAATGTCTGTTTAACCTTCCATAGCAATGGCGTGTAACCTCTCGAAATTAAAGATAACGAATTTTTATAATATAGATAATGTCTAAATGGAGAATGAAGCGAGAACTTAATCCCAAACAAAATTAAACAATCATCACCAATTGAGTGTTCCATAACAGCGTTCTTATTGACATAAATTGGAATTTTGTAATAATTCAACCTAAAACAATATTCGATATCAACACAATCTAAGAAAAACTTCCCTTCAAAAAGACCACAGATATTAATCACACCTCGTGAAAGTAACATTCCTGAGCCGATAACAAATTTCGTACTCTCAAAACCTTCAATAGGTTGAAACTTGCTCTTGTTATAATTCGAAGGCCTTGACCTCTCTTTATCATAAAACTGAGGAGCTACAACAGCCAAACTATTTACGATATGAGGCAGAGAATCAGAAATGTAGTTTTTTGGTAATAAACTGTCCTGATCCTGTATTACAACGTAATCAGCCCCATCATCAAGTGCCCAACTTATAGCAGCATTCATACCAGATACGCCATCATTGTTACAACATCCAATAAACTCGACTCTATCAGAATTAACAACATTATCTTCATCTATATAGGAATTCATATAGATAATGACCTTATCGACTTGTTCAAGCGCTCCTAATACAGATTTTTTCAAGCGCGAAAGATCAGGGTTAAAAACAATGTAGACGGCGTAGACTGTATTCATTTTATTCTTTACTTATATTTATCTAAACGTACTTTTTTAAAGCGCTCATTAATACCCATATTATCCTCAAATTTTATCTTTGTAGGAGTCTTATAACTATCTAATTTTGCTTTACAGTGCTTCCTTATTTCCTTTTTAGCTTCCTTCTCTTCTATTGAATCTGAATTCAAAACAATATTGACGACAACTGTCTGACCAGTGATTGCGTTCGGTGCAGCATAAGCGACACAATCTTTAACACAAGGAACTTCTAATACTACAGATTCAACCTCTGCTGGTAATACCTTCTCGCCACCAACATTAATTACCTCTTTAGCTCTGCCTATAATTTTGAAAAAGCCATCACCAGATTCTTCAACTAAGTCACCTGTTTTAAACCAACCGTCATCAGAAAAAGATTCCATATCCGAATTCAAATAACCAAGAATTTTCGTTTTACTGCGAATCCAAAGCTCACCATTAACAACTTTGATTTCTTGGTTTGGATCGTCAAACTTAATATCTAAACTGCTTGATGAACGACTAGAAGTTTGAGCGATTCCAGTTTCGCTGGTTCCAAAAGTCTGCAAAAGTTTGACTTTAGGCATAAACTTTTGAATTCTCGCCAAAAGGCTTTTGGGCATAGCTTCTGTACCATATGTAATCATTCTTAAACTTTTTAAGTCGAAGTTGTTTGGAACATTAGCCATAAGCATCATATTTAAAAAAGTCGGAGAAGCTGGCAAAAGGTTGACTTTCTGATCTTCAATCAGTTTTCCAACATACTCAGGTTCACGTTTAGAAGGTATAACTAACTTAGCCCCCATAGCCAAGGAATTCAAAAGAGTGTTTAGCCCACCTATATGATCAAACATCAAAAAAACCATAATTGATAACTTCTTCCTTCTTTTTCCCATAAAGGTTGCTAGTAAGTTATCGAGGTCATGTAACATGGCTTTCGGCTTCCCTGTACTACCGCTACTGAATAAAACCAAGCCAGATTTATTCGCTTTTCTAATATCATCAATCAGCTCAAATTGAGTCAACTCATTAGAAAGTAGTTCAGTATCAGGGGCGCCTTGTCGAATATTTATAATATAATTAGGCTTTAATACTGCAATTCTTTTCTCTATCTCTTCTTCATTTTCAGATACAATAGGTATAACAATAGCTTTTATTTTTGCCAAACTAAAGAATAATGAAATCGCGTTAAAGGAATAATCTCCTATAATATAAACAATACTACCAGGCTTTATATTAGAAACCTTACCATCCCAATAATCGATATTATTCAATAAATCACGATAACTGTAAGTTTCATCGTCAAACACTAACGCGGCATCTGAATCATATAATGATAAATTATCTAGATATTCCATTATTTAAATACTCCTCCCAAGTATATAACCTGCCCAGTTATAAAGTCGCTATCTGGCGAAATGAAAAAGTCAATCACATTTGAAACATCTGACTCTTTACCCATACGCTTTATTGCTTGCTCATTTATTAACTCTTCTATTTTGTTCTTCGGTACAGCTTTGATAAGATCAGTCGGGATAGGAGTCGGACCAATAGCATTTACTCGAATACCATATGGGGCTAATTCTTTGGATGATACTCTCGTCAAAGACTCAACAGCAGACTTACTTGCAGCATAGACTGCTTCGCCCTCTAAGTCTAAAGGCACCGCTACGGTTGAATAGTTTACTATAGAACCCTTTTTGCTTTTCATCATGATTTTTGAAGCTTCTCTCGAAACTAAAAACGTACCCACAACATTTGTATTCAATAATCGGACAACTGTTTCTTTGGGAGTGGTCAACAAGTGGTTCATTGATGCCATTCCTGCGTTATTGATCAAAACATCTAGCGTTCTAAATTGCTTCCGGATCGCACGCATCATTTTAATCACACCATCTTCATCACTAATATCTAGAGAGAAGTGAGTGTAGCAAGGATGATTTATGGAGCTTTCACCTCGGCTACAACCGATTACATTCATACCTTTTTCTAGGTAATAATTCGCTAAGTAATAGCCTAAACCTTTTCTAGTCCCTGTAATCAAAATATTCATCAGTATTAACCTCAGCCTATTAGTGAATCAATATACTTTGCTAGAGATTCAACATTACGAAAAGGGGAAGTAACTCCACTCATAGCCTTATCATCAGCTAACATAATTTGAACGTCAAACTCGTCTTCAATTTTTTCTTCCAACTCAGAAATAAGAAAAACGATGCCAACACTATCTAGAGCACCATTCGCTCCAAATAATTTGGTTTTTGTATTTGCATTTTTTAACATTTCGTTATCATCCTCTTCAGAGATATCTCTAAGAGTTGACAAAATAATATCTAGATACTTTTCCATTTTTTAAACCTTAATAATTAAAAATTAAATCACCAAAAATGTTAGATAATGTCACATTATCCAATACTCCAATAAAAGATCTAGGGATCTTTCTAATAATATCCCTTCTATTCTTTTCCCAATCTAACTTTGTATATTCAAATACTAATAACTCTTTTCCATCTACAACATTGCGCTCTTCCAAACATTTGTACTTAAACATATTATGTAAACGGATAGCGACTTTATTATGAGGTAAAACTTCAGCCGTTAGACTTGATATATTGAAAAACTCGAATGCAAAGTCTAAAGCAATAATTTCTAGAAGTACAGCAGTACCAGGCCAGGAGTTATCCTCCGATAAAAAAAGTCCCCACTCTCCACAACCTTCCGATGAATGACTAAATGACAGGCACCCTATAGGATTATTTTCCATCATAACAACAAAATAAACCCGGCTTTTATCATTAATTAGCTTATCAAACCAAATCTGTTGCATTTCTTTTGTAATAACATTATTAGAAATAAGATTCTTTGATACATAATCTGAATTTCTTAAGTTTCTCAAAAACTCTAAATGTTCTTCATTCAATTCGACTAACTTCATTATCATAATTACCCCACTACATTTTTTTTAAATAATTAAATTTGTAATAAAACCAAGTGGATATTAACCGGTACTTTAAAGAAGAAGAAACACTTATAAAAACCCCAGGGAGCTTCCTCATAGTTTTCATCAAAAAATAGAATATCCGATTAGTAACAGCCTTTAACTTGGAGTTAATATTTAACTTGCCTAGAATGCCATGCTCATCGGCAAGATGATAACAAAAATAGATTAACTCGTTCCCGAATATTTTATTAGGATTCAACTCAAAAAGCCATTTTCTTTCGAGTTTTGAGCATAAGGAGTATACGTTATTACTCTGAAATTCGATAATCAAAAAATCATTGAATCTGAGAAACTCTTCATTATTTCTAGCCATATTTTCAGTAAGAAAAATAACACGATCATCACAACTTCCGTGTAGAACATAATCGTATTCAGTCGCTATAAAACCCAATCTAACTAGCTGTTCATAAACTTTATTTATAGAGACATTATCATTAGAAAGGTTACATACTTTAACATCCCTAAAGTTGTCATCAGAAACCAAAACTTTCGGATTGATTTCACAATTCAAAGTATCGAGCTGTAACAGCTTGCTATCACAAATAGCATTAAAGTTATAGTTATCGTTTATATCAGACTTTGCATTTTGAACTATGTGGTTTCTAAGCTTCTGGCTTTCGATTAGTTTTTTTATTCCAGAATACCAACTAGCTTCATCATTTCTAACTAAAACGCCGTTAAAACCATCTTTTACACTGGTATTATATAATGGCATATTGCTATAAACCCCAGCTACAGAGCAACCACCATACTCACGATATTTGTTATTAGTTTTTGAATTAAAAAACTCACCACAACCTATTGGAGCGAGTCCAATGTCAAACCCTTTTCGATAAAAGTTACGTATAAACTCTTCATAGTCTGGAGTAGCAGAGTTCCATTTTACATTATCAAATTTCTTTATTAGTGGGTAAGGCTCTCTCCAGAAGTGAAGCTCCAACCTGTCCTTAGGATACTCTTCAAGTAGCTTTTCTAACGCCAACTCTAAAGGTTTTTCAAAAGAGGGATCTGCAGCCCGTCCCGTCGCTAATGCAATTTTTATTACATCACTCTTTTCAGTTGTTAGTCCAGACAGCAACGTTTTGTCAAAATATGTTTTAGAAAGCGCTACATTTCTATTATATTTTAATGCCTTTTTATACATTATGTCCGAATAAACACAAACCAAACTAGATTCAGATAAAAACTTTTCTAATATATAAATCCGCTCCGGGTATCGATGGTGCTTACCTATGGGATTATCATCAGGTATACTAAAAAAGTTATCATCGATATCATAAATGACTTTTTTACCGGATTTTAAGTATTTACGAGCTAGAGATAAATCAGTTGCACATTGACTACGGCAGAATATCACAATATCTGCAGATTCGTTAACCTTAGTCTTACTTGTGACCTTAGAGATTTTGACATCTATGAGCCCTTGTTTTTGTAAGTGTAACAAGGGCTTCATTAATCCAATTGCTACAGATGGAATAATTAAATTTGAATATATAATAACATTCATGAACCTTTTCCTTAATGGCTAAGGTGGTATGCATTTAACACATCTTCTACTGGACCATCTAATGCAATTCTTCCATTATCAATCCATATTCCTCTATTACAAAACTTTCGAGCCAACTCATCCGAGTGCGTTGCCATAACGATAATCTTGCCTTTCTCTAACATAACCTCCATTCTTCGATTAGCTTTTTCGGTAAATGATGCATCACCAGCCCCTACAATTTCATCAATAACAAGGATGTCTGGTTCAATACTCGTCGCTACAGCAAATGCTAGACGCACAAACATACCTGATGAGTAGGTTTTAAGAGGCTGGTTAATAAAGTCGCCGAGGTCAGCAAATTGGGCAATATCTTCTCTTTTAGAGAGAACTTCCTCATAAGTCATTCCTAAAAGTAGACCTCGTATAATAATATTATCATATCCTGTCATTTCCATCTCAAAGCCTGTCGCAAAATCTAAGAGAGTTGATAGTTTTCCTTGTATATCAACTTTTCCAACTACAGGACTATAAATTCCAGCGATAGTTTTAAGTAGAGTCGACTTACCAGCTCCATTCCTTCCAATCAAACATATTCTCTCCCCCTCATTTATAGTGATATTAATATCATTTAATGCCAGGTGTTCGGAATTATGCTTAGGCCTGTTAATGTTGGTTATTATTGACTTTATACTAGTTGAATGTGCATCTATCAAAGGATAAGACACTGTCAAATCATTAATTCTTATGAACTTTTCACTAGACATAATAAGCAACCTTATTTTCAAACTTTTTAGAAACTTTATAGCTCAAAATAACAAAAACAATTAAAGTAATACTTAATACTATATAATCAATTACGCTTGCGAAAGTACCATCGACCAAAGGAACTCGAATCACCTGAATAAAAGAACTCAACGGGTTAAAATATACAGCAAACCATAGACCTTTTTTTATCAACATTTCTGGAGGGTAGATAACTGGTGTTAACACAAATAATAATTGAAAGACATTAGATAACGCATGGCCGATATCTTTATATATTGCACCTAGATAGCTAAATGTCATTGATATGAAAAATCCACAAAAAAGTACTAGAACCACCCCTGGAATTAGAGTAAATAAGTTATAAAATCCAAAGTCGCCAAAAAGTCCCACAACAGACATTGCTACAATCAGTCCGATACTTAGCCTAACAATATTAGACATAACTATTCTTGCGCAATATATAGGTAATGGTAAGTTGACTTGTTTAATGTACCCTTGAGATATATTTAAAGCAGCAGAGCCATCAACAAAACAAGCGGCAATAAAGCCCCAAACAGCGAATCCGGTTGCTATAAATGGTATGAATTCTATTGGATCTATACCGAAAACTACAGCCCAAATAAGACCAGCTCCGAAAGCGAAACTCAACTGGTTGATCACAAGCCATAGAGACCCTAGTTTAGAGCGTCGAAACTGACTATTTAGATCTTGCTTACTTAAGAACCACCAAATATCTTTATGTTCTTGGAGCACCTTGAACAAATCATTAATGTACATAATTCTACTTTACTAAATTAATATAGGGCAGAATAAACCGCCCTATAAATATGAAAATTCAATATATTGCACGATCGCAGACAAGCGATTAGATATTAGCGATAACTAATTTACAAATATTCTCTACATCTATCTTACTAACACCCATATGCATTGGAAGTGATATTATTTCATCACTAGCTTTCAGAGCTTTATCACAACGCCCACAATGCTCGTACATCTTGTATTCCGAGTTGTCTGTATAATGCACTCCAGGATAAACTTCATTTTCATTTAGTTTAACTAACAATTCATCACGGTTTTTAACTCGAATTTGCAATAAGTGTGTAGAAGACTCACAACCCGGTGCAATAGGAACGATTTCAATTCCTTCAATACCTGACAATTCAGCCCGGTACCAAGAAGCTAATTGTCGACGATATGAATTATCGTTATCAAGATATTTCAATGCCACTAAAGCCATACCAGCCATAATTGAATTACCATGGTATTTAAAGCCTAGGTCTTCAACATCATATTTCCATTTATATGCACCTTGTGCGGCAGTTCGCGCATATGTATCTTTATTTATACCCAACCATGTTAATTTGCGAGCTAGTGCATCATCGTCTGATTCTTGGAAGCAAATCATGCCAGAATCCGCTGTAGGCATATTCTTCACGGCTTGATAACTGAACACGGTTACATCAGCGTTATAACCCACGTGCTTGCCTTCAAATCTTGAACCGGCCATATGAGCAGCATCTAAAACTAGAGCTAATCCTTTCTCTTTACACAGTTTAGACACAGCCTCTAGTTGACCAGTATTCCCTCCAAGGCCAACAAAAACAACAGCTTTTGTTTTATCTGTAATTTTTTCTTCGATACTTTTTGGGTCCAGACATAAATATTGGTCCACATCTGCAAAAACAGGCTCAAGACCAGCATATTTAATCGCATGGTTTGTGGAGATAAACGTCAAAGAAGCAGAAATAACTTCATCTCCATCATTCCAATTATGCTTACGCTTTAATACCTCAAATGCAAGATGAAGACCTGCCGTAGCTGAGCTTAGAAAATGCGCATGTGGTAAGTTTGTGTACTTTTTCCACTCATCTTCAATCTCTACAGTTTTAAAACCCATCCCTGTCCAGCCTTTTTCTAAGCACTCTTTTACATGCTCTAGACACTCATCAACACGGAACTTAGGAACAAATAATTGCGTTGTCATTTTATATAACCTTATTTTTAGAAATGCTCTGCATACTTAAGTTGCAGTCCATTTTTGTCTTTATCTGAAACGAGCAAACTTTCTTCATCGAGTTGCCAATCGATTTTTAGTTCGGGGTCATTCCAAACGATAGAGCGTTCATTCTGGGGGGAGTAATAATCAGTAGTTTTGTACAAAAACTCAACATCATCTGTCAATGTTAAAAAACCATGAGCAAAACCTTCAGGAATCCACAATTGTTTTTTGTTCTCTTGACTTAGTTCAAACGATTGCCACTGTTTAAACGTTGAAGAATTACTTCGTAAATCTACTACTACATCAAGCACTTTCCCTCGGGTAACTCGGACAAGTTTACCTTGTGGTTTCTGTATTTGATAATGCAAGCCCCTAAGTACGCCCTTACCTGATTTAGAATGATTATCTTGGACAAATTGAACACTTCTACCAATTAACTTTTCAAAATTTGAATGATTAAAGCTCTCCATAAAAAAGCCTCTCTCGTCCTCGAAAACTTTAGGTTCAATGATCAAAACATCTTTCAGATTAGTTTTATTTGCCTTCATCGTTGTTTACCAGCCTCTCTAGATACTGCCCATACTCATTCTTCAACATAGGTTTTGCTAAGTTCGAAATTTCTTGCTGACTTAGCCAACCATTACGCCAAGATATCTCCTCTAAACACGCAACTTTTAACCCTTGAACATGCTCAATTGTTTGCACAAAAGAGGAGGCTTCATGAAGACTTTCATGAGTTCCTGTATCTAACCAAGCAAAGCCTCGCCCTAACAGCTCCACATTCAAAGAACCATCGTTCAAGTACATTTCATTTAATGTCGTTATTTCAAGCTCACCACGATGAGATGGTTTTACTTGTTTTGCCATTTCAACCACTCTGTTATCATAGAAATACAAACCTGTTACAGCATAGTTAGATTTGGGGACCACTGGTTTCTCTTCGATCGATACAGCTTTCATCTCGTCATCAAACTCAACAACCCCAAAGCGTTCTGGATCTTTCACTTGATAGCCAAAAACAGTTGCTCCATATGTCCTAGAAGCTGCATTTTTAAGTATATTTGAAAATGACTGCCCATAAAAGATATTGTCACCAAGAACTAAGCATACGCTGTCATCACCAATGAACTCTTCACCGATGATAAACGCTTGTGCTAAGCCATCAGGACTTGGCTGAATCGCGTACTCAAGGTTAATACCGAAATCAGAGCCATCACCCAGTAGACGTTGAAAACCCGCATTGTCTTCCGGTGTGGTGATAATAAGTATGTCTTTAATGCCAGCCAGCATTAATGTCGATATTGGGTAAAACACCATTGGTTTATCATAGATAGGCAATAGTTGTTTTGATACGCCACGAGTCAACGGGTATAGACGAGTGCCAGAACCTCCTGCTAGAACAATACCTTTCATTATTTACTTCCTTTTGATTCAATTATTTCTACACCCAAACGCTCACGTTGATAGCTACCATCTTGTACATTTTGACACCATGCTGAATTGTCTAGATACCATTGCACCGTTTTACGAAGACCTGTTTCAAACGTCTCCTCAGGAGTCCAACCTAGCTCACGCTGCATTTTAGATGAGTCAATGGCGTAGCGACGGTCATGACCAGGACGGTCTTGAACATAGGTAATTTGCTCTGCATACGCTGACTCTTTCGGTACCAACGTATCTAGGATATTACAAATCGTATTGACAACTTCGAGGTTTTTCTTCTCGTTGTGGCCACCAATATTGTAGGTCTCACCGACTTTACCTTCGGTTACTACTTTGTAAAGCGCGCGAGCATGGTCCTCAACGAACAACCAATCACGAATTTGGTCTCCTTTACCATATATAGGAAGGTCTTTTCCTTCCAAAGCATTAAGAATAACCAGTGGGATCAATTTTTCAGGGAAATGATACGGGCCGTAGTTATTTGAGCAGTTGGTTACGATAGTAGGCAGACCGTAAGTACGTAACCATGCTCGCACTAAGTGGTCACTCGAAGCTTTTGACGCCGAGTATGGACTTGATGGCTCATACGAAGTTGTCTCCAAGAACATTGGCAGCTCTGTACCCTCCGGAACTTCATCAGGGTGAGGAAGGTCACCATAAACTTCATCTGTAGAGATATGATGGAAACGAAACTCTGCTTTGGCTTGATCTTCAAGTTTATTCCAGTACTCGCGTGTAGCTTCCAATAACGTATATGTTCCAACTACGTTAGTTTCAATGAATGCAGCAGGGCCAGTGATTGAACGGTCAACATGCGACTCAGCGGCTAAGTGCATTACCGCATCCGGTTTATGCTCTGCAAAAACACGGTCAAGTTCTGAACGATTACAAATATCCACTTGCTCAAATGCGTAACGTTCGCTCGAATCCACTTCGATAAGAGATTCTAAATTACCTGCGTAAGTCAGCTTATCAACGTTTATTACGCTGTCAGATGTATTATTTATAATGTGACGTATAACTGATGAGCCGATAAAACCAGCGCCACCGGTGACTAATATCTTCACAAAAACTCCTAAAATAAAACTTTAAAAACAAAAACAAAAACATAACACGCACGAGTAATATCCATTAGGCATGCTACCGCCCTTTGGTAACAAAGCGAAAACCACACTACGCGTTCAAATTTTAAAATGTAAATTTCTCTATTATCTATGTATCAACGGATATAATCAAAAAAAAATCCAGTTATGTGCGCGGGTAAGCTAACTCTATGTACACCAAACCCCAAAACTCGCTATACTCCTGACCTATAGTTTTTCGCCAATAACGAATAAGAGTTCAAGATATGCAAGAGTTAGTGCCATTTGTTCAAGAGAATATGATTTTAGCCATCGTATGGATCGGCTTGGTTGTTGCCATCATTGCGAACGTTATCAAGACATCAAACGCAGCCTACAAAGAGATCACGGCAGCGCAAACCACACACATGATTAACCGTGAAAACGGTGTTGTGGTTGATATTCGTACTAAAGATGAGTTCAAAAAGGGCCATATTACGGACGCAGTTCACATTTTGCCGTCAGATATCAAAGCAAATAGCTTTGGTAGCCTTGAAAGCCACAAAGCAGACCCAATCATCGTAGTATGCAAGACAGGTCAAACTGCTCAAGAAAGCGCTAACCTACTGGTTAAAGCAGGTTTCGAAAACGTAAGCGTACTGAAAAGTGGTTTAGTGGCTTGGAGCGAAGCTAACCTACCTTTGGTTAAAGGTAAGAAATAGTTAAAGGTAATAAACCGTTAACGACAAGCAGTAAGCTGACCTAATTACACGAATATGACTTTAAGGTTTTGTCCGGCGAATATGACGAACAAAACCTAATTATAAATTTTTAAGGACAAGAAAATGGCTGAAGCAGCACAACAAGACGCACAACAAAACTTCGCAATCCAACGTATCTTCCTAAAAGACGTATCTTTCGAAGCGCCAAATTCTCCAGACATGTTTCAAAAAGAGTGGAACCCAGATGTAAAACTGGACCTAGACACTCAAAGCCGTGAACTTGGCGAAGGCGTTTACGAAGTAATCCTACGTCTAACGGTTACCGTTAAGAACGCAGAAGACACGGCATTCCTTTGTGAAGTTCAACAAGGCGGCATCTTCTCAGCAAGCGAAATGGAAGCTGGCCAACTGGCTCATTGCCTAGGTGCATTCTGCCCGAACATCCTGTTCCCATACGCTCGTGAAACGATTTCTAGCCTAGTGGTTAAAGGTACGTTCCCACAACTGAACCTAGCTCCAGTAAACTTTGATGCTTTGTTCATGAACTACCTACAAAACCAAGCTCAACAAGCTGAAGGCGAACAGGCTTAAGTCTCACAGTAGAACTTAACTCTAACGAACGCTTAAATAGCTTATGTTATAAGAAGCTTAGCTTTTAAATGCACATCGCAGCTTCTGCGATGTGCATTTTTTATTTACACTGTATTTTGATAGAGAACTTTTTCTTCTTAATTTAGAAAACATCTCAAGAACTCTTCGATTTCCCTCATTATTTTTAGGTGGAAGCATGACAGAAACAACTCGCGCGACAGCCCCTTACGGTAAAGACAGCGCTTACGGTAAAGACATTGCGATGACAGTGATTGGCGCAGGTTCTTATGGGACATCTTTAGCGATATCTCTAGCGCGTAACGGTGCCAATGTTGTTCTTTGGGGACATGATCCTGTTCATATGAATCGCCTTGAATCAGAGCGTGCGAACAACGAGTTTCTACCAAATATAGAATTCCCAGAAAGTCTGATCATTGAATCTGACTTAGAAAAAGCCGTGACTTCAAGCCGAGACCTTTTGCTTGTCGTCCCGAGCCACGTATTTGGCGTTGTGCTTAACAGCGTTAAACCTTACTTAGCCTCAGACTCTCGCATCTGTTGGGCGACCAAAGGCTTAGAGCCAGAAACTGGACGCCTGCTTAAAGATGTCGCGCACGATGTGCTGGGTGATGGTTACTCGCTAGCGGTTCTATCCGGGCCGACCTTCGCCAAAGAGTTAGCGATGGGCATGCCAACGGCTATCTCTGTAGCTTCACCTGATGAAGTTTTTCTAGAAGAGCTTCAAGAAAAAATCCACTGCGGTAAAACATTCCGCGTGTATGCAAACTCAGATTTCATTGGTATGCAGCTTGGCGGCGCAGTGAAGAATGTTATCGCAATTGGCGCAGGCATGTCGGATGGTATTGGCTTTGGTGCCAATGCTCGTACCGCACTAATCACTCGCGGCTTGGCTGAAATGAGCCGATTAGGTGCCGCTCTTGGCGCTCAACCAGAAACTTTCATGGGTATGGCTGGATTAGGCGACCTAGTGCTAACCTGTACCGATAACCAATCACGCAACCGCCGCTTTGGTTTGGCACTTGGCGCAGGCAAAGATGTGGATACCGCACAAGAAGAAATTGGCCAAGTAGTTGAAGGTTATCGCAACACCAAAGAAGTTTGGTTATTATCAGAACGCATGGGCGTTGAGATGCCAATTGTTGAACAAATTTATCAAGTGTTGTATCAAGGGAAAGATGCACACTTAGCAGCACAAGACTTACTTGCACGAGACAAGAAGTCAGAAAGATAACAAGAGCAGATACGCGATTCGAGTAAACGAGATACGAAAATAGTAAAAGCGGATACGAGATACGGGTAATCGAGATTCGAAAAGAATAAAAGCAGATACGAGATTCGGGTAAACGAGATGCGAAGAGAGTAAAAGCAGAATGAGCGCTTAAAGAAGGCTGCTTTTCGTTATCCGCATCTCGCTACTCTAATCTGTTCTTTGCATCTCGTTCTTCGTATCTCGAATCTCGGTTACTCGCATCTGCTCTGATAGCTCTTCGAATCGAGCACCTGCCCCTTAAAAATAATGGATGGTAAAATGAAACACTGTGAACAACAAAAAGTTTGGCAATGCATTGTGAAGGAAGCTCGACAGCAGTCGGAGCAAGAGCCTATGCTTGCGAGTTTTTATCATGCCACGATCATCAACCATGAAAGTTTAGGCGCAGCTCTGAGCTACATCCTAGCAAACAAGCTAAAAACAGCTTCAATGCCTGCAATGGCAGTACGTGAAGTGGTTGAACAAGCATTTAAGCAGGACCAATCGATTATTGATGCTGCCGCTTGTGATATCTGCGCGACGGTAAATCGAGATCCTGCTGTCGAGATGTACTCGATGCCTCTGCTTTATCTAAAAGGCTACCACGCCCTTCAAGGTTACCGAGTGGCTAACTGGTTGTGGAAGCAAGGTCGTATTGCGCTTGCCACTTACCTACAGAACCAAATCTCGGTTGCTTGCCAAGTGGATATTCACCCAGCAGCGCGTATCGGTAAAGCTATCATGCTCGACCACGCTACAGGCATTGTGATTGGTGAAACTGCTGTCGTCGAAAATGATGTATCGATCCTTCAAGACGTTACTTTAGGTGGTACGGGTAAAGAAGGTGGCGATCGTCACCCTAAAATCCGCGAAGGCGTCATGATTGGTGCCGGCGCTAAAATACTCGGCAACATTGAAGTGGGTGAAGGCGCGAAAATTGGTTCTTGCTCTGTGGTTCTACAAGCCGTACCACCTCATACAACAGTCGCAGGGGTTCCTGCAAAAATTGTCGGAAAGCCTAAAACAGACAAGCCATCTTTAGATATGGATCAAGGGTTCAATGGCCGCTCTCAGAACTTCATCCATGGTGATGGGATTTAAGTGCAGGTTCGGGATTCGATTCAGCAAAATTCGAAAAACTAAGAGCAGTCACGGGATGCGAGTAACCGAGATGCGAAAAGATTTAAAAGCAGCTGTTGATCATGAATAAGAGCAAAATGACGATAATGATGAAACAAATTCGAGCCATTAGCCGGACTCTTCTGATATCTGCCAGCCTTTGTGCTGCAATTTTGTCTACATCGTCATTTGCCGCCTCTCAGGGGGAACTGAAAGGCGTATCGAGTGAAATATCTCGCCAACAAAAAAACCTGTCCTCACAACAGAAAAAGCTCGATAGCCTGCAAGCAAGCCTCAAGAAACAAGAGCTATCCATCGCTTCGCTTGAAAAAGCGATTCTAGACAGTAAAAAGCAACTCAATACGGCTAATGCAAATATTGCTAACTTAGACACCAAGATTAAAGCGCTTACGGCTCAGAAAAAAGTCCATACCGATAAGTTAGAGCAACTGATTCAGACTTACTACATGACAAGTCGAGCCAAAGCGTCTTCTCACATCCTCAACACGGGTGTCGAAGAAGATCGTATCAGCCACTATTACCAACACCTTGCCAAAGCTCGCTCCGCAACAATCAAAACGATTGAACAGACGCAACTTGAATTAGAAGAAAGCCATAAGCAGCGTCAACTTGAGCAAGAACAGATAGCAACACTGCTAAAACAACAAACCACCAAGCGGGATACGCTGGCCAAAACCCAAACACAACGCAAGAAAACCGTTGGTAGCATCAAGAAGAACATCTCGGGTGACAAGAATTACTTAGCAGAGCTTCAGCGAAATGAAACTCGCCTCAAAGCTGAAATAGCGAAAGCAGAAAAAGCGGCTCGCGAGAGACGTAATGCTGTCCCTATGGATGGGTTAGCCAAACGCAAAGGCAAACTGCCTTGGCCAATCAAAGACAAAGTTCTGCATAGCTATGGTTCTAGCCAAACGGGTCAAGTTAACTGGAAAGGCATGGTGATCAATGCCAAATACGGGCAGCAGGTAAAGTCGGTTTACTCAGGCACGGTTGTGTTTGCAGAGTATCTGCGTGGCTATGGTTTAGTGGTTCTTCTCGACCATGGTAAAGGTGATATGACACTCTATGGCTTTAACCAAGCACTTTTAAAGAAAGAAGGTGACAAGGTTAAAGCGGGCGAAGCCATCGCGCTTGCAGGTGACACTGGCGGCCAAACACGTCCATCGCTGTACTTTGAAATTCGCAGAAACAGCCAAGCTCAGAATCCGAAGAGTTGGTTGGTTAGGTAAGAGCAGATACATGGTTAGAGTAAAACGTGACATGAAAAACGCTAGCCTCGTCGTCGCTCTACCCTGCTTTTCGTTTACTCGTATCCCGTTACTCGAATCTGCTATTTCCCGATCTTCGTATCTCGAATCTCGCTTACTCGTCTCTTTCTACTTAGAGTTCAACGCCCTTACACCATCTTCCAACAGTGTCAGCTGTTCAAAACCTTGAGCTGTTGCAATCGGTTTAACGGTCGCGATCATCTGCAACATTCCTTGATGTACCACTTGCTCAGTAATTTGGGCTTTTGGAGACATCGCCGATTGATAAGCTAACCAACCCGATGCGATCAAGTGAAGAGAAGTGACCATTGACTTCATTTCCGTATCCGTTGCTTTGAGCAAGTTCAACTCAACAAAGGCTCTCATAATGTCGACAAGATTAGTTTGCAGCTTTTCTTGTACAGCCATGTAATCAAGGTGGAGTTTTTCATCACGTGACAATATTTCAGGTAGGTTCGCATAGAAGAATCGGTACTTCCACATCAGCGTGAAGATAGAATCTAAGTAGCTCTTTAGTAGCGTGAGGCTTTCTTGCTGTCCTTGAATCGGTGTGAATCTTTCAAGTAACTCTGTCGAATAGAGAGTAAAGATATCACGGACAATTTCTTGTTTGTTACGGAAGTGGTAGTAGAGGTTGCCAGGGCTAATCTCAATATGTTCAGCAATATGATTGGTCGTAATACTACGCTCGCCGTGCTCATTAAAAAGCTCTAGTGCAGCGTACACAATCTTGTCACGTGTTTTCATTAGTAATTAGTATCCCTATCCGTTTAGTGGCTCAGTATATCGCCACTAAACGGATAGATCGAGCTGTTAACATCTGGTCGAATTAGCAAGCGCTAAAACTAACCTTCTATCAATCACGCTGTAATCAATCACTGCCAAAGAGATCTCGCGTGTAAACCTTATCTGCAACGTCTGATAGTTCATCGACCATTCTGTTGGATACAATCACATCCGATACAGCTTTGAACTCTTCAAGATCAGAATAAACCTTCGAGTTAAAGAAATGCTCTTCTTCCAACACAGGTTCGAACACGACCACTTCAATACCTTTAGCTTTCAAACGCTTCATAATCCCTTGAATCGACGACGCACGGAAGTTGTCTGAACCGGCCGTCATGATCAAACGATAAATACCTACAATTTTAGGCGAGTGCTTAATAATGGAATCCGCAATGAAGTCCTTACGAGTGCGGTTAGCGTCAACGATAGCGCCCACAATGTTGTTAGGTACATCTTGATAGTTAGCTAATAGCTGCTTGGTGTCTTTAGGTAAGCAGTAACCACCGTAGCCAAACGAAGGATTATTGTAGTGATTACCAATACGAGGGTCTAAGCCAACACCTTCGATGATATGACGAGAATCCAAACCATGCGCTTCGGCGTAAGAATCAAGCTCATTAAAATAAGAAACACGCATCGCTAGGTAGGTATTTGACAAGAGCTTTACTGCTTCCGCTCCTGTGGAGTGAGTAAACAGTACGTCGATATTCTCTTTTTCTGCGCCTTCCACCAGAAGATTAGCAAATACTTTAGCGCGTTCCGAGCACTCACCAACAATAATGCGTGATGGGTGTAGGTTGTCGTACAGGGCTTTGCCTTCACGTAAAAATTCTGGCGAGAACATAATGTTTTCACAGTTTAAATCTTGCTTAACACGCTCAGTATAACCAACAGGTACCGTTGATTTGATCACCATGACGGCATTCGGGTTAACCATCATTACGTCACGAATCACCGACTCTACAGAACTGGTATCAAAATAATTATTTTTTTGATCATAATCGGTGGGAGTGGCAATGATGACAAACTCAGCGTCTTTGTAAGCCGCTTTATCTGTTGTCGCCCTGAAATTCAGCGTCTTATTTAATAGAAAGTACTCAATCTCATTGCCTACAACCGAAGACAACGTATCATTAACCATTTCAACTTTATAGTCAGCAACGTCTATTGCGACCACTTCGTTTTTTTGCGCTAATAATATCGCATTCGATAAACCAACATATCCAACTTCTGCCACAGCTAGTTTCATCACAAGCTCCTAATTAATGGGAAATCCTTCGAGATACTCTGACGGTTAAATATAGTGACAATACTATGTTAAAGAATTATTCCGCTAGCTCGGTTCGTTTGTTCCTTGCTATACTCGTGGAAGTTTGTATTCAAAAAAGTAGGAAGAAATATGATTATCGTAACTGGTGGTGCAGGCATGATTGGCAGCAATATTGTTAAGGCGCTCAATGAAGCAGGCCACAACGATATTCTAGTTGTCGACAACTTAAAAGATGGCAAAAAATTTAAGAACCTTGTTGACCTAGATATCACCGATTACATGGATCGTGATGACTTTCTAACTCAAGTTATGGCTGGTGATGATTTCGGTCATATTGAGGCTATTTTCCATGAAGGTGCATGTTCTGCGACCACAGAGTGGGATGGCAAATACATGATGCTAAACAACTACGAATACTCGAAAGAGTTACTGCATTACTGTGTTGAGCGTGAAATTCCATTCCTATATGCATCTTCTGCTGCAACTTACGGTGAAACTGATACCTTTGTCGAAGAACCGCAGTACGAAGGCGCGCTGAACGTCTACGGCTATTCAAAACAGCAATTTGATAACTATGTGCGTCGCTTAACTGCAGATGCAACCGCACACAACGAAACGCTTTCTCAAATCACTGGGTTTCGATACTTCAATGTCTACGGTCCACGTGAACAGCACAAAGGCAGCATGGCTTCTGTCGCTTTTCACCTAAACAATCAAATGAACGCTGGTGAAAACCCGAAATTATTCGCAGGAAGCGAAACCTTCAAGCGTGATTTTGTGTATGTTGGTGATGTTGCGGCCGTAAACCTGTGGTTCTTAAAAAATGGGGTTTCCGGCATCTTCAACCTAGGTACTGGTAATGCCGAATCATTTGAAGAGGTCGCAAAAGCGGTGATTAAACATCACGGTAAGGGAGAGATTGAAACCATCCCATTCCCTGAGCATTTGAAAGGTGCTTACCAAGAATTTACTCAAGCAGATTTAACTAAGCTGCGTAATGCCGGTTGCGATGTTCAATTTAAATCGGTTGCTGAAGGCGTCAGCGAATACATGCAGTCAGTTAATCGCTAGATTCCACTCTCCCGAAAACAAGCTAACGGTATACTGTTAGCTTGTTCAATATATATCGCAAGTTAAAGGTTTACAGTGACAACCCAACGCGACGACTACGATCCTAAAGCATACAACCCTAAATTCATCAGTGCGTTTTTATCACCAAAACACTGGGGAACTTGGCTCGGGCTATACCTATGCCTGCCCATTTCTTTGCTGCCAAATTCGATTCGAGTGGCCATAGCAAAATTCGTGGCGACAAAAATGGCGAAGAAGCAACGTGGCTCAGTACAAAAGGCACGTATAAACCTCGCGCTTTGTTTTCCAGAAAAGTCTGTTCAAGAGCGTGAAACTATTCTAACCAATTGCCTAACAACTGCTGGCACCTTTTTACTTGGTTTTCCTGCCATATCATTACGCAGTAAACGTTGGCTGGAAAAAAACTCAGAAATCATTGGGTTAGAACACTTACAACAACTACAAAAAGACAATCAAAGTGCTATTTTGCTAGTGCCTCACTCTTGGTGCATCGACATTCCGGCTATTCTTTTAGCTTCAAGAGGCTTACCCGTTTCTGCGATGGCAAATAGCCAGAAAAACCCTCTGACCGATTGGCTCATGCACAAGCAAAGAGTTCAGTATGGTGGGCGAGTTTATGATCGCAGTGGCGGCATTAAGCCTTTTATCAAATCAGTCAAAGATGGCTACTTGGGGTATTACCTGCCAGATCAAGACCATGGCCCAGAACAAAGTGTATTCTCAGACTTCTTTGCGACTGAAAAAGCAACCTTGCCTGGACTTGGAAAACTAGCAAAAGTAAGCAGAGCGAAGATCGTTCCGACCTTTGCCAGCTATAATATTGAGACGGGTAAATACGAAATTGAAATCAAAGCACCCATTGAGTTATCTGGCGATGAACATCAAGACGCTAGAGCAATGAATGAAGTCGTTGAAGGTTTTGTTAACCCTAGACCTGAACAGTACATGTGGATTTTAAAGTTGTTAAAAACACGTAGAAATGGACAAGACCCATATGTGGGTTATTAACCTATATATGGGTATAAACCTACACATATCGATTAGATTGATTAGTTAGAAGTTTCTAACTAATCAATAACTTGAAATCTTTGATATTAATGAAGGCCCCTTGATGCTCTTTGATTTTATCAAGTGGCCACTTCCACCACTGTTCAATTAAAAGAGCCTCCCTTTCCTGTTCAGTAAAGCGCTTCTTAATCTCCTTCGCAGGAACACCGCCCACAATACTGAATGCTTCAACATCTTTGGTCACGATAGAGCCGGGTGCAATAACAGCACCATACCCAATAGTCACTCCAGGGAATATTTTCACGTATTCACCAATCCAAACATCGGATCCAACAACAACTTGGTAATGCTCCTCAACATACTTAGTATGCGAGCAAATAGTATCTTTGCTAAATCCAATCCTTGTTTTTGCATCAATCGATGTTCAGCACGATGAAAGCAGGGATGAGTCGACACATAATCATTGATAGGGTGATTATTTAGGACTAATTGTAATCGAGAAAAACGACCTATTTTGACATTGTTCATATTACAATAAATATCAAAATAAGTGCCGAAACCAATATATGAAACATTGACAATCACTTGCTACAGAATTTCAAATTGAGCATCTGTAAAGATTGATTTTCGAGGACGGAAGTTTCTATGTTTTTTTGATCACAAATGAATATTAGCTTCTTTATCTTACGTATGATTTTTTCATAATGAGTCTATTCTCCATTACCAGATAGTAGCTTTTGATAAAAACCATCAACAGTGTAATCTTCAAGCTTAATCAAAACTGATTCGTCAAAGTCGCTAGAAATAAAGCTTTCAATATTACTAGCAAGTTCACTTAAAGAATCAAAGATAAGAAAGTTAGCTTTGGAGTATAAAGGGTGATTATAAAGACTTGCATTATTCGTAATTACTTTTTTTCTAGCGTATAGCGCTTCCTTCACCCTCATAGTATCAGACACCTGTCCATCAAGAACCATTTCTAGTACACATCTGGTATTGAGCATCACGGTTAGGTATTCAACATAGGAATAAGAAGGTTTCTTATCAAAAACAATAAAGTTGCACTTAAATTCAACCAATGCATCTTTTATTTTTTGAACCTTTTCTTTCCTCCCTTTATCCATCCCCACAAAAGAAACATCGTAATCAGAGGATTTTGCTATCTCATCGATGATTTTAAGTTGAGGCAGAGGTACGTAAATATGCTTAAAGCTATACTTTTCTGAGTCACCTTCATCAAAAGTGTACGTTTCGAAATCTTTTAAGTGATGGTTCAGGCTTCCATCTGTGACGTTTCTAAAAACAATCACCTTTCTCCCATCAATCTTTGATATCGACTTAATGTCTCTCAAAGAGTCGGTAGTGAATATGACATCAAAGCCATTTAGCGCCTTTATTTTTCGTCTTATGATCGCTCCATAGGCCCCATGGTAGTGTTTTTTACTGTAGAAAAATAAAAAGGAAATTAATTTCACTAACCACTTACTTAAAAAAATATGATGCTTTTCATAATCAGATGATAGCACGTCAATTTCTAGTTTTTCATACTGTTGCTTGTAGCCTACAAAAACCAGTTTCAGTTTCAATTTATCGTTCATAAGGCAACCTTTTAAAAGACTCGACAATACTTCCTAATGCACTATTGGCTTTATTACCTTCAACTACCTTCTCATAATAACTAACATACGCTGCAGCCATGACATTGGCATTGAATTGATCTCTCGCGTATTCATTACAACGAGCTGAATCATAGGTGTCAGAATTTAAGATCCCTTCTACGAGCTCTTGTTCACAGCTCGATAAAAGACCTACCTCACTAGAAACTAACTCCGGCAGTGAGCCATAGGGTGTACCAAACACTGGACAACCAAAATACAAACTCTCTGTAATCGCCAAGCCAAACGGTTCATGCCAAGTCACGGGGAATATCAGACCTTTTGACTGAGTCATGATCTGAGATTTCGTTGTATCGTCCACCATCCCTAAAAAACGAACATGACGATCTAGCGTTAACCTAAAACCCATTTTTAGGTTCAATCGATGGCCGCCCAAGACATCAAGCTGCTGACCAGCTTTCTTGGTAATATCAATGGCACCTTGAACATTTTTAACTCGCCACGCCGCTTTCCCAAGAAAATGGAAACGTTCACGTTTCAAGTTAAAGTTAGGCTTTTGGTAGTTGTCCCAATTCAAGCCATTGTAAACATAAGCTTGTGCACCATGATTTTTTGCATGCTGAGATGAAACAAAGACGGTATTAGGGTCAATAGGGCCGTCTGAATTACCATGCTGCGTTAAAATGTATGGATAAGAGATAGGCTCAAGATCAGAGTGGAAATGCACAACATCAATATCATTTGGAAGCTGACTTTGCAGTGGTACATTCGGTTGATATTCTATGACTCTCGCCCAAGCACACTTTGTTCCTTTGCCAGCAAGCAGCGTCACTCGGTGACCGGCAAGATGCAAAGCATAAACTAAGTCCCAAATGACTCGTTCCGTTCCACCATAATTAACCACAGGTAACGTGGCTCTTGTATACATTAAAATATTCATAATCACTTAATTTTTAAAAGCTTTTACTTTAGCGACAACAGCTTGATGAACACACTCTGGAACAAATTGCTCTATTTCTCCACCATGAATAGCGACTTCACGAACCAATGTTGATGATAAAAAAGCAAACTCTTCTGAAGGTGTCAAAAACAGGCTCTCTAGTTCTGGTTTTAATCGACGATACATTGTCGTCAAACCAAATTCATACTCAAAGTCCATTGTTGTTCTTAAGCCACGCACCAAAATTGAGGCGTTTTGCTCGGTCGCAAAATCAACCAGCAAACCGCTAAAACCTTCAACGGAAACATTAGGTAATTCATGGCAAGTTTCTCGCAATAAGGCCACACGCTCATCTAAGCTAAATAAGGTGGCTTTACTTGGGCTCTCTGCGACACCAATAACAAGTTTTTCAAACATACATGCGGCACGTTTAATTAAGTCATAATGCCCGTTAGTCACTGGATCAAAAGTACCTGGGTATATTGCTATTTTCATGACATTCCTTTATTCACTGGATGTTTTCTTGTTTTTCAATCGGCCTAATACACGGTCTAGCTGCTCAATCACCGCTTCCGTAGAAATAAGGGCCATAAGATCTTTTCCTTTTACTCGGGTTCCCCACTGAAGATCGCTAACCGCTTTGCCGTGTTGCTCTTTAGCAACCTGCTCATAAACAGAAATCACATTGTCTAAACTATGGTAAGGCCCTGTGCGCATTGGGTTACTGTGCGCATACAAACCAATCACGGGGACACCTTGAGTCGTCGCAATATGTGCTGGCCCTGAATCAGGAGCGATCACAACACTGGATTGACCAATAACTGCGGTAAGCTGCTTTAACGAGGTTAAGCCAACTAAGTTAATACAAGGTGATGTCATGTGCTGGGATATATTGTCGGTTAAATGGCGCTCTCTATCCGTTGGAGCACCACAAAAAACCACCTTAAAGCCTAACTGATAAGCATAATCGGCGACAGCGGCATAGCGCTCAACTAACCAGTTTCTCTCATCTTTACTCGCGGCAGGGCTAATAACAATATACGGCTCATGCGCAAGCTCCATCGATAGTCTTTGATCTTCATCAGACAAAGCAAGATCCCATGTCGGCACCTGTTTGGGACATCCCAAAAAGTAGGCAAATTCAGAGAAATTATCCAACACATGAGATGCGTCCGTTTTTGGCAGCTTGCGATTGGTAAAGAGCCACTGCCCCTCTTTGGCACGTGTCCAACTAAAACCAAGTTTTACTTTTGCCTTTACTCCGATCGTTAACAGGCTGGCTCTTAATGCAACTTGCATATGCAGTAAATAATCAAATCGAGTTGGACGCAGGGCTCTCCATACTTCTTTCATACCTTTTAGGCCGCGTTTTTTATCAAACACGACAACTTGAATTCCAGGTATATCTCCAAGCAATTGAGCTTCGATTTTTCCCATCACCCACGTGATCTGACATTCTGGATAGGTAGCTTGAATAAGTTGCACCACAGAAAGGGCATGACAAACGTCACCAATGGCAGATAAGCGCAGAATACAAATAGATTTGGGAGCAGAAAGAGCGTTATTCATTGAGTGATTCCAATGGCATCATTTCTAGGACAGCAGAAACAACGTTATCTGGCTTGATATCTTGAAGGCATGGCGAATAAACATCATCGCTAATCTGACATTTGTTTTTGTAACAAGGGACGCAATCACGTTCAGATTGCACAAGTCGAATATTAGCGACTCTTTGGGAGCTAACACCATTGCTGTATAAATTGTTCGTTACATCAATTGGCTCTGCATATGGCCAAGGTGACCACATGCTTGCTGGCGCTACGCTAATAATAGATACAATTGGGATAGAGTAACCGGATGCGAGGTGACCCGGCCCACTATCAGGTCCAACAAAACCATCACTGTGTTTTATTAATACAGAGGTTTGAGCTAAGGATAATTCCCCTAAAACACTGACCAATTGGTTCGACTCAGGGACTTGGCTCATGATTTGTTCAACAATGGTCTCATCGCGTTCTAATTTAGCGCCAGATAAGACAATGTTATAGCCTGCAGAGATCAAACGATTGATAACTTCAACCCAATACGAAACTGGCCACTGCTTAATTTCGTTGGAGGATGGTGCATGCACAACAATGTAGTTTAATGGCAATCTCTTTTGAACCTCTGAAGGTAATAACTCTTCAGGAGATACAAGCCGTGCAATACAATTAACATCTATGGTATCCAGCATACGAGCAACGCGACTCATTTTATGCTCAAAGCGATGCTGTTCTTTAATGTAATGAGTATAAATTAACTTTTTAACCCAGGCGCCAGAAAGCGATTCATCAATTGCACCAAGTCTTTTCTTGCCAAAGATAAAACTATAGATAGCGGTTCTATCATTAAGCATTTCATTGACGACTAAATCATATCGACCATGCGCTTTTAAAATCCGGTAATAGTCCTTAACTGATGCTCTTGGCGGAATTTCAACTAAAGAGTCAACGTCTGGATTGGTACCAAAAACCATCTCCCCTCTAGCATTAACTAACACATCTATTGTGGCAGTCGGAAACGCTTTTCTCAGACTATGGGTAAAAGCAGAGATCAACAAACTATCACCAATGCAATGAGTGGCAACAACTAATATTTTTTGGTAACTACATGAATCGTTCATTAATCTGTTCGGCGTTTGATATACTGTTCTACCAAGTATGCCATAAACTCCCCAATACGAGACAGTGATTCATGTTTACAACAAAGCAAATCCATAAAACAACGTACTGGTATAACCCTAAGTTACTCACCGAAGACGTTGAATTGGCTTTTTCTGTGGATTATTGGAAGGCAAATCAAGCAATACTGGGGCACGCTCAAGGTAGAGGAACAACATGGTTTGTTAAGGGAGAAAAAAGCGATTTTGCTCTTCGACATTATCATCGCGGCGGCTTGTTTGGAAAGCTAGTTAGAGACAGCTATTTATTTACTGGATTAGAGAACTCACGAGCATACCAAGAGTTAATGTTACTTGATCTTCTAGCTAAACATAACGTTAATGTCCCAAGCCCAGTTGCTGCAAAGGTATCGCGAGAAGGGTTGTTTTACAAAGCCGATATCTTAATTGAAAAGATTTCCGACGCCGAAGATTTAGTAAAAATACTATCGAACAAAAAACTATCCGATACCCATTTAAACGATATTGGCCATCAGATTCGAAAAATGCACGATGCCGGGGTCAATCATACCGACCTTAATATCCATAACATTCTCGTAGATAAAGCAGGTAAGGTTTGGATTATCGATTTTGATAAATGCTTAACGCAGACAGGCAGCAACTGGAAAGTGAGTAATCTAAAGCGACTCGAGCGCTCATTCGAAAAAGAAGTTCGGTTAGGAAAGATTGATGCTCAGCACTTTGATTTTTCACAAATTGAACAAGGGTACAAAATGAGTACCCTTGAGAGCCTATGATTTATTCTTCTTTCAAACCAAATAACTTACGAAGTTTCTTTTTCTTTTTATAGATATGCCCTCGAATCACTTCAGCAAGAGGGCGCTTGAAGGACACTTCTTTAGCTAAGCGTATTTGCTCTTCAAATGGTTTATCTCCATGTTCTTCAAAGAACTGTTCCAACACCGTTCTCGCCCAGTCTTTTCGTCCACTCGTTGAATAATGATTGAGCCAAGCTTTCGCTGGTTCAATATTCACCTGTGTAGAGAGAGCTTCAGATAACGCAAACTGTTCTAGAGTGTGTGCCTCACACCCTTCTTGACGTAACGCTTGAATCAACACATCGGCATAATCAAAAGCTGATGTGTGTTTCCCGGTGATACCGATGACTGCCGATGCCCACATAACTGAGTCTGGATTGGTGCGGTAGATACTGCCATCCATAAGCTTTATATCTCTATCTCTGATATGTGCGTATTCATTGGTGCTTGGCAAAGTATTGATGTTCACTTCTGAGCAAAACAGTAACGCGTTTTTATCCGATATAGAGTCGAAATAGACATTTGTTGGCACGTTAAAGTACGTATCTGTATCTAGAAAAAGCAGTTTATCTTCAGGGCTCAACTCTAAATTATCACAAAGATATTTTAAGCCGCGGTTCTTGATTCTAAAATGATAAGTATTGTCTAGACTCCATTCAGCCTTTTGATCAGGCGATATCGGAAACACTTTAATTGGCATATTAGCGAAGTGCTCAGGCTCTTCCGCTAGAACAGAGATTTCAGGCCGAGTTCCATTTTCCTCAACCCAATTGGCTAAAAAAGACAAAATGCAAAATCTTGCGCCTTGATAGTAAGTTCTATCATTGCCATAAATGACAAATGTTAAGTGTTTTCTAGCCAATTCTGATTTCATAATTTAGTACTTCGTAATATTTTTAAAAAGTGCTTTGTGCTTGCTGCTGACATGGCTTCGAACATGAGTTCGGTATCCCTCTTTAAACCAACTTCTAACCGTCGCATAAAGCCCTGAGGTTCTACCACTCAACTCACTATCAAATGCACCGGTTTTACTACCCTGACGAACCAAAGGTGGGTGTGTCCAAAAAATATTGTACTCTAATGTCGTTCGTTCATTACCAATATAACCATCAATAGGTGCGTCGGTTATATTGTTTTCCATATGCTCTACCATTGCGCGAGCAAAACTAAGGTCATAAAGCAAACCACCAGTAAGCTTGTTCGTTTTACACAAGTACAGATGTTGATTTGGTACTCTTACTGATGCAGGTACTAAGCTCGACGCCTCTTCAATATTTACAAGATACTTTTCTTCACCAGCAAGCTCGCTTTGGAAAGCTTCTAGTTGCTCAATAAAATTGCTATTTAAAAAAGCATCATCTTCTAACACTAATACTTGTGGAATTTGTTCTTCTACGACTTTTTTCATCACTAAGTAGTGCTTATAAAAGCAAGACTTCTCAGGGAGCCTCAGAGAATCGTCAAAAAAACCATTTCTAACGTCATCAGATAGATCATCGATATCACCAGCTAACATATATTCGTAATCAGTGATGCCCACTTCTGGCAGGTGCTTATCTATATGTTTTCTACGTTCTTCGTAGCCTTTGCTTACATGAATAACAAAAGTTTTGATCATGGTGGTGTCTCAATATTGGTTGACTGATTATTGGTGGCTGAATGATGTATCAATTGGAGTGTTTGTTGTAACGCACCTTGATTCTGTTGAACTATACCATAGCCTATTCGCCCTTTTTCAATTAACTCTTTAGGCTTGGATAATGCACTGACCATTTGTAAAGCAAGCTCATTCTCATCGGCTACAACAGACAGTGCGCTCGAGTCGATCAATTGATTCGCCAGGTCTGAAAAATTGAAATAGCTCGGCCCTGTTAAGCAATATTTTTGAAGCAGCGCTGGTTCGATGAAGTTATGCCCTCCTACTTTCTTTCCAAGTAGGCTTCCTCCCATAAATACAAGATCGCTTGCAGAAAGCATAACCATAAGCTCTCCCATTGTATCTCCTAGGTAGACATCGACATCAAGCGGTACGTCGTCAACAACTTCGGTTCGACGCACTAACAGTAAACCTTGGTTTTTGGCCAATTCAGCAACTGAGTCAAACCGTTCAGGATGACGAGGCACTATCACTAACAGCAATTCTGGCAGTTGGATTTTGGCTTGTTGGTAAGCTCTAAAAATTTGTTCATCTTCACCAGCGTGAGTGCTCGCGGCGGCGACAACCTGCCTGTCCTGTCCAAAAATACTTTTAAGATGTTCACCTTGTGCGATTACATTACTATCAATCGACACATCGTACTTAATTGAGCCTGTGACAATGACTTTTTCGCTCGGCGCACCTAGTAACTCAAATCGAGATTTATCATCAGAGTGTACCGTCAATATTAAACTTAACTTAGAAATTGTCGGATAAATTAACGAACTCATTTTTTGATAATTACTGGCTGATTTTTCGGATAATCGTCCATTGACTAATATCACCGGAATATCATTTTTAGCAACGGTGTTAATGGTGTTTGGCCATAATTCCGTTTCAATAATGAGCATGTTATCTGGCTGAATGCTGTTGATAAAACGTTGAACACACCCACTAAAATCAATAGGCATATAACGGTGGCTAATCGAACCGCTCATTTTTTCTACCTGCTCAGCGCCTGTACTCGTTGTTGTAGTGATCAGTATTCTTTTATCTGGGTTTTGTATCACCAGTTGTTCAACTAACTTCTTACTCGCCAGCACTTCCCCTACTGAAACGGCATGAATCCAAATCACACCCGATTGTCGATTATTAATAGGCGGTGTAAATCCGAAATGCTCTTTCCAGCGATGACCAAAAGGCGGCTTGTTTGCTTTGGAGCGATATAAGCCCCAAAGCAGAATAGGGCTAACAAGGAAAAGTAGCGCAGTATAGGCCCAACGAACGACGATGCTCATATAACGACCTTATTTATATTTTGCCTTGGGAAATAACATCAAACTGCTCAATAGCAGTAATGACTCTACTCGGCATTAACTCAGTTAGGCACTTTAGGTGCTGCTTGGGACAAGTTCGTTCAAAGCAAGGTCGGCACTCAATATCGGTATTGATGATCGCCAGTTTATTCGTTAGCGGAGGCGTATATTTAGGTGAACTAGAGCCGTAAACAGCCACGACATTACAGCCCACCGCGGCGGCCACATGCATCAGCCCAGAATCATTGCTAACGACAGTACGACAAGCCCCGATCAAGTCTACAGCCTGAATTAAGCTCGTATCTCCAGCTAAATTGAAGCAGTGCTGCTGCATATTAACAGGGACTTGTTCGATTATCTTTTGGGTTACTTCACGATCCTTAGCCGAGCCAAACAACCACACTTGATAACCTTGCTTTATCATCGCTGCCGCTGCTGTTGCAAAGTGATTATCAGGCCAACGTTTCGCAGGGCCAAACTCAGCACCAGGACATAAGCCAAGGACAGGCCTTTGATTGTTTAAACCAAATTGCTCCATAGCCTCTTGTTGGCTGGAGCCAACAACTTGTAGGCTTGGAAAAGGTAATGATGACAATTCACCTAAACAACCACTACCCGTCATTTCAGCTTTAGGGTGCGCTAACGCTACATACCGCTCTAACATGTATTGAAACGCTTTTTTATTGGTTCTAACGTCATTAAGCAAACCAAAACGCATTTCACCTTTCCAACCAACTCGTTCAGGAACGCGTGCAAACAGGGGAATTAAAGCTGATTTCGCGGAGTTAGGTAATACGTATGCTTTATCGTACTGCACTTCCCTCAATGATTTCCCGAGTCTATAACGAGATTTCAGATCAAATTGCCCATGCCCTAGTGGCATTTCAAGAGCTTGGTTGACTTGTGGCATTCTTTCCAAAATAGGCTTACACCATGCTGGCGCTAAAACATCAATTTTTGCGTCAGGATACTGTCTTTGCAACTCAATATATAAGCCTTGAGACATTACCATGTCTCCAACCCATGACGGGCCAATAATCAGAATTTTCATTTGTCTTGCTCGTTAATAGCGTGTTCGTTAATAGCTTGGCCAGATAGTCTAAAATATTCTTGAAGTGTTTTAATGCAAACCAATTTTTCTAGTTGTTCATCTTGGAAAGGAGCAAGGTATTCATGCGCATTTTTGATCATCTGTTCAGACTCTTTAGGGTTGTCTAAATAGTATTGAATTTTTTGCTCAAAATCCGACCAGTCATCTTTCACCTCTACATAATGTATACCTGGCTGCAAAGTGCCTTCCATAAACCACGTTTCAAATATCATTTTTGGAGTAACGACGAGTGAGTTTGAAGACATTGCCCATTTCAAGTTTGATGCAACATCGTTCCCTTCAAGGCAAATAATGAATTTGTATTGAAGCTGCTCTTCTACTGTCATAAATGGCTGTTGCCACTCTGGGTGCTGCTCTGAAGTATTCGATTGACCTGCATTCATCAGTGGATGACCATACAGAGCTTCCATAAAACGAATTCTATGTGGTTGAGTCACTGCACCACGAAACACGGCCATATTTTTTTTATCAGCAAAGCTTAAACTATCATTTATGAATCGAAAATGACGACGCTTATCTAACTTGAAGAGTACAGAGTTACTATTGTTCCCATTAACCGGACGAGCTTTAAATAAAGTTGGAACTGGCTCGATATGTGTTTCATCACCAAAGTAGTAACTGAAACGAAAGTACTTTGGGAAATAATAAAGAAACTCTTTAAGATCAAAGTAATAAGATGTGTAACCCTTTCGAGAATAATTCTTAATTTCGCAACTTAAATTAGCCTTATCAAAGTCACCGAGCCCTTTTACGTAATAATTTACTCTGATTTTTATATAATCAGCTTGATCGGAATATGACTTTTCCAGCTTTTCAAACTGTTTTGAAAAATACAAACGAGGTGTGATAGAGAGCAAGGCATGTTTTAAATAATAAAATATCTTCATAGTTTCTCTTTATATTTTATTTTTGCATAATGAACTAAAGTTCCGGTAACAATTAAATATACAACGAGAGCATCACCATTTCTAAAAGGTGAATCTGTTAAACTGGCCACAGCGTAGTGGATAGAAGGCAAGCTAAACAACCAAAATAAGTCGGGATACTTTCTCAGTCCCAAATATACTGGATAGAAAATAAAGAACAAAAAGATACTTAAACCTATAACTCCAGAGCGCGCTAGCTTATCAATATAGTTATTGTGTAAATGCCCTTCTGAAATATAGCCATAAGCCATAGGTGTATACCCTGGTATATTCTCTTCAATATACTCACGATTCAATGACCCATGCCCTAATATAGGACTACTTTCAAAAAGTTCAATGCCAGCTTGGTACATCTGTAATCTGAGACCTATTGATGAATTGAGGTCACCTTGTTCAATTTGGCTGATCTCCGTCCATGTCTGGTCGTAACGCTCGACAAGAGCCTCTTTAGAGAAAAAAACAGCACCAAAACAAAAAGTTAACGATAGTAATATAATTTTTATGCTTATTTTTTTTCGGTAAAGTAGAACTAAGCCAATTACGATATATAGAATTCCAACTCCTAAAATAACCCCTCTCGATTGCGTTAAGATCAAAGAAAAACCGGAAATAATCGCACTTAAGACTAACATCCAGGCGATTTTACCTTTAAAATTTGTCAATAGTGCCCCTACTGAAAGCGTAGATATTAAACCTTGATGTGTTGCTAGCGGGATAGGATTAGTTGGCCAAAATATTCGCTCTGTCGGATAAATAAAAAAGTACCAACATGACAAAGCTAAACATGCCAAAGCTGCACTAAATAGTAGATATTGAGCTAGCTTTGCATTGAGAAGTTGCTTTTGAGGGAGTAAGCACAATAGTACAGTTGTAACAAGAAAACCTCTCAATTCTTGAGAACTGGCACCATAAGTAACATAGCCTATTGCGGTAAACATCCCAGCAAATAGAGTTCCCCATAGCCAAACATTACTTTTAAAGTTGGACTTAATCTGGAACAAGCCATAAATAAATATATGAACAATAGCGGCAACCAAAACCAAAGCTACCAAAGGTTTGTTGCCCTGAGGCATCCAAATAATACCTATAGCTAACCATAGGTAAGGAATTAGTAACAGAGATCTAGAGATAGACTCTGCCTTTAGAAATGAAGACAACATAATTCCAAAGTAATAATAAAAATAGTTCCGGCAATGTTATCAGATAAAGTGCTATAGACACAGCTTCAAGTGATATCAACCTCTGTATTGAGAGCTACACATCTATAGCTGACAACTAGAGCAAAAAAACGTGTTCCGCTGCCCTATCTTTAGTTCTTGAATCAGAGCTTCACAGTTAGGGCATTTTTCCCCGGCTTTCCCATAAACTTGCAACTCTTGAGCGAAGTACCCCGGCTTGCCATCTGCTTGTGCGAAATCTTTTAAGGTGGTACCACCTTGCTTGATGGCGGTGGCGAGCACTTGTTTGATCTCTTTGGTTAACAAAACCCACTCTTCTTTTGTCACTTTGCTTGCAGGGCGCAAAGGGCTAATACGTGAAGCAAATAGCGCTTCGTTGGCGTAGATATTTCCGACACCCACCACCACTTTATTGTCCATGATGAACTGCTTAACGGCCACTTTACGTTTTTCTGCCTTCTCGGCTATATAGTCGGCGTTGAAGTCGTCAGTGAGCGGCTCAGGACCAGATCCCAGTAGCACAGGATGCGTTTCGTCAGGAGCAGACCATAGCCACGCACCAAAACGACGCGGATCGTTATAACGCAGAACCTTGCCATTGGTGAGCTTAAGATCCACATGATCGTGTTTGGCTGCCGGGAAATCGGCATCTAATACGCGCAGTGAGCCCGACATACCAAGGTGCACTATGGCAGTGCCTGTATCCGTTTCAATCAATAGGTACTTTGCGCGACGCGAGATAGAGCGAATCACCTGCCCTTCTAATGCTTTTAACTCTTGTGGGATATCCCAACGCAGCTTGGGGGTGCGAAAAGTGAGCGTTTTAATGGTCTCGCCAACTAAATGAGGCGAGATCCCCATACGGCTTACTTCGACTTCGGGTAATTCAGGCATAGTTAGTCGTCCGATTTAGATGAGTGGTTAGCGTTAAAGCTTGGAAACAGGTAGCTCTCTTCAATAGACACCGCCAACCACTGATCATTCCAGTTTTTTAACAACCAGAATTCAGGCAATTGATAATAGGTAATACGCTGGGGCTCTTCTTGGTCTTGATACCATACTTCGATGGTGTGTGGTGCATTTAACCGAGGCGTAAGGTCTGTGTAGGTCTGTGAGTCGACTTCCGTGCCCACAAGCTCTTTCCAACGTTGAGACAACTCTTGTGCATTGGTAGCTTGAGGGAAGTCCGTACCTTTAAACAGGTAAACCCATTGATTATCTTGTTGAATGACGGACCACTTAGCAAAGTGCAACGCTTGAAGCTCTGCTGTTGGGTTCAGGAGATAAGGATAAGGGCTATCAACCTGCGGTTCAGGCTCGATAAGGTACGCTTTGATCAATGTTGGAAGGTTTAGCACGCCAATAAAAGCGATCACACTGAACATGAGTATGTTGTTCCACCGGCGTCCACGATATCTCATCTGATTCTGCTCATCTAACCTATTGAACATTCAGTATATCGTGAAAGTGGCAATACTTTCTATGTTGCGCAGTTTTCTGTCTATCAGGTGCTATATCAAGCAAGAGCAATTGAGTTGCTCAAATTTTAGATATAAAAAAACCCAGCGATTAAACTGGGTTTTTCAATTCTTTCTTCTACTGAAGAAGAGCAAAAAAAGCATCAATTACTTGATTTTAGCTTCTTTGTACATAACGTGTTGGCGAACTACTGGATCAAACTTTTTGATCTCAAATTTGCCTGGCATGTTACGCTTGTTCTTATCAGTTGTGTAGAAGTGACCAGTACCTGCAGAAGATACTAGACGAATTTTCTCACGAATGCCTTTAGCCATTGCTTAATTCCTCTTAAACGTTTTCGCCACGTGCACGGATATCAACAAGAACAGCATCGATGCCTTTCTTATCAATGATACGCATGCCTTTAGCAGTTAGACGTAGTTTAACAAAACGTTTTTCGCTCTCTACCCAGAAACGATGAGTTTGTAGGTTCGGCAGAAAACGGCGCTTAGTAGCATTGCGTGCGTGTGAACGGTTGTTACCCGTTACTGGACGCTTACCAGTTACTTGGCATACTCGGGACATGAATGTCTTCTCCAATCGTTTCAGCTCGATATCAACCTTGGTGGCCGAACCTCTCTATCAATTAAAATAGAAGGTAAAAACCGTTATGGAAAATCCATACAAGGCTATCAAAGGTCGCGCATTATACTAACTTGACACGCATTGCTCAAGACCCGAACAGATCCTTTTTACGGATTTCGTGATCTTTTTTTGTGCAGCGCAGCTTGCTTGAGTAATCAGAGCTGATTTTAGGTCTAAAAATGTGGGCGGAATAATAGCAGATTTAACGCAACTAACAACCTAAAATGTGATTCAAATCCATCCACGCTCTGCAAAAGAGACAACTTCGCCATCTCCAACGACAAAATGGTCGAGAACTCGGATGTCCACCAGCGCTAATGCATCGGTTAATCGGCGTGTAATCCGTCTATCCGCTTGGCTAGGCTCCGCGACACCCGAAGGATGGTTATGAGCCAAGATTAATGCCGCCGCATTGTGGTGAAGTGACCGTTTAACCACTTCCCGCGGGTAAACCGATGCGGCATCGATGGTTCCTTCAAACATCACCTCGTCCTTTATTACCCTATTTTGGTTATCGAGGAACAATATATAGAAGGCTTCTCGCTGGCGATCACGCAACATGCTCGAAAGATACAACTTAGTATGACTAGGGCTCGTGAGCGCATCTCCACGAGATAACGTCTCTGCTAGATAGCGCTGCGTCATCTCTAACACAGCCTGTAATTGAACATACTTGGCCTGACCCATCCCTTTATGGGCACAAAACTCTTCCTGCGTTGCTGAAAAAAGGTGACGGAGTGAGCCAAAGTCTTTGATCAACTTGTCAGCGAGTTCCAACACGTTCATTCCTTGTGTCCCTGTTCGCAGAAATATCGCGAGCAGTTCCGCATCACTCAAAGAATCAGGCCCTCGACTCAATAACTTTTCTCTCGGCATCGATTCGGCAGGCATTTTATCTATTGGCATATAAAAGCTAATCACTAGTCATGAACACGACCCACCACCTTAATGAGATCGTAATCAGAGATCCTTCGATAGAGATAAAAGGAAACGAGTCACTAGCAAAACCGTGTAATTGATAAGTTTGATAACACCAACTTGATGAGCGTCAAATCTGTTCTAATTCTGCTTCTAGGCACTAATCCTTTGTTCTGATATCGTAAGTCCCAGAGAAATTAAGGAACAGAATCATGCAAACATTGGTTAATCAACTGGATAACGCTGACCTACAAGGCCTAGCTGGGAAAAAAATCCTACTTGGCATTAGTGGTGGTATCGCTGCGTATAAATGTGCCGAACTGACTCGACGCTTAATTGAACGTGGAGCACAAGTACAAGTCGTGATGACAAATGCAGCCAAGGAGTTCATCACTCCTCTCACCATGCAAGCCGTCTCTGGAAGGCCAGTGTCTGATAGTTTGCTTGATCCTGCTGCTGAGGCTTCCATGGGGCACATCGAGCTCGCAAAGTGGGCTGACTTGGTATTACTAGCACCAGCAACCGCAGATCTGATTGCTCGCATGACAGCAGGCATGGGTAACGACCTACTGACCACTTTGGTTTTAGCAACCGATGCGCCAGTTGCGGTATCTCCAGCAATGAACCAACAAATGTACAGCCACCCGGCGACTCAAGAGAACATCGCGACGCTAAAACGTCGTGGTTGTGAAATCTGGGGGCCAGCAGCTGGCGAGCAAGCGTGTGGTGATGTCGGTATGGGCCGTATGCTAGAGCCAATGCAGCTCGTGCACCGTTGTGAAGACTTCTTCCAACCTAAGCCGCTTACTGGCCGTTCTGTGCTTATTACTGCAGGCCCGACTCGTGAAGCGATTGACCCTGTGCGTTACATTACCAACCACAGCTCAGGCAAGATGGGTTATGCACTGGCTGAAGCGGCTGCGAAACAAGGCGCAACAGTCACTCTAATCAGTGGCCCTGTTTCATTAGCGACGCCAAACAAAGTTAATCGTATTGATGTCGACAGCGCACAACAGATGTTTGATGCGGTTGCAGCAAGCGCGGCTCAACACGATATTTTCATCAGCTGCGCCGCGGTTGCCGATTACCGCCCTGAGACCATCGCAGACCAAAAGCTTAAAAAGGTCGACGGTAAAGACGACATGACCATTCAAATGGTTAAAAACCCAGACATCGTCGCTTCTGTCGCTTCGATGACGGAAGGACGCCCATTTACTGTCGGCTTCGCAGCAGAAACTCAAGATGTTGAGAAGTACGCACGCGGCAAACTGGAAAGAAAAAACCTCGACATGATTTGCGCCAACGATGTCTCTGTCGAAGGGCAAGGCTTCAATAGCAGTAGCAATGAGCTGCACCTTTATTGGAAAGGCGGCGATAAATCTCTACCACTGGAAAGCAAAGACACGCTTGGTTTCCAGATCCTCGATCAGATCCAACAGCTTATTGATGCATAAACACACAAATTCGCTCTGACAATCTGCTGACACCTCTCGATTCTGTTGACCTAGGGCTCACAAAACTAGGAAACAGAATTGAATGGTGTTTATAATCCTTCTTCACTCAATCCTCATCTTTAGGAAAGGAAGTAAATAGATGGCTGGTACTCGAAAATCAAACCGTCGTGAAGAAATCCTACAAGCTCTCGCACAAATGTTGGAATCGACCGAAGGTGCTTCTCGTATCACAACGGTAAAGTTGGCCAAGCAAGTGGGTGTTTCTGAAGCTGCGTTATACCGCCACTTCCCAAGCAAAGCCCGCATGTTTGAAGGCCTGATCGAGTTCATTGAAGAAGCGTTGATGTCTCGAATCAACCGCATTCTGGATGAAGAAAAAGACACGCTAGAGCGCATACGACTCGTGATGCAACTTATCTTAGTTTTCTCAGAACGTAACCCAGGCCTGACTCGAATTTTGTCTGGTCATGCTCTAATGTTTGAAAATGAACGCCTGCGTGATCGCATCAACCAACTTTTCGAACGCATTGAGACGCAACTTCGCCAGATCCTGCGTGAAAGAAAGCTTCGTGAAGGGAAATCATTCCCGGTTGATGAGAAAATCTTAGCCGCTCAGCTGCTCGGTCAAGTTGAAGGCAGCTTGAATCGATTTGTTCGCTCAGACTTCAAATATCAACCAACAGAAAATTTTGATGCTTATTGGGCTCTGCTAAGCGCTCAGATTAAGTAACAATCAAATTAAGTAGCAATCAAATCTTAAGTGATGGTTATGACGACGAAAACTTCTCCGACAAACAGCACTGCACAACACGTTATTACTAAGCCACCTTTTACTCTGGCATTACTCCACCCTAAATACTGGGGAGTATGGTTCGGTTTTGGGTTATTGGCGCTTATCGTTAACGTTCTCCCTTATCGCCTCTTACTGCTGTTAGGCCGATCGTTAGGCTCTTTGGGGGCTCGCTATGGTAAAAAGCGCGTCGCGGTAGCAACACGTAATTTGGAGCTCGCCTTCCCAGACAAGCCAGCAGATGAAGTCGCGGCAATGGTCAGTGAGAACTTCAAGAACACCGGTATGGCACTCATCGAAACGGGCATTACCTGGTTTTGGCCGACGTGGCGTTTCAAGCGAATCCTAGTAGATAAAGATACCCAAGCACTGCGTACGCACAAAGGCAACGGTAAAGGTGTTCTTCTATGCTGTGTGCATGCCTTAAACCTAGAGATCACTGCGCGAGCAATGGCTGTTCTCGGTATTTCAGGTTTAGGTGTTTATCGCCCGCACAACAATCCAGCTTATGAGTTCATTCAATACCGAGGTCGTACTCAGAACGGCAATCGCCTGATTCACCGTAAAGACGTCAAACGTATGATTCGAATCCTGCGTCAGGGTGAGATCCTTTTCTATCTGCCGGATCATGATTACGGCCGTAACAAGTCTGTGTTTGTGCCTTTCTTCGCAGTAGAAGATGCGTGTACCACAACAGGCACCAGTATTCTGGCTTACACTAGCCGATGTGCACTTGTTCCGGGGTCTGGTTTTAGAAATGCCGACGGCAAATATGAAATCATGGCTGATGAGTCAATCGAAGAAAACTACCCGCAGAAAGATGAGAAAGCGGCTGCCGCGTATATGAACAGCTACCTAGAGAAGATTATCTTAAGAGCACCAGAACAGTGGATGTGGCTGCACAAGCGCTTTAAGACCATGGAAGACCCAGAAGTGGAGCGCGGCATTCGTTATAAATAATTAATACTGAACCAAAAGAAAAGGGGCTGATGATTCATCAGCCCCTTGTGCATTCTATAGCTATAACAAATTGTATTAGATGCCGTATTGAGCGCGGTACGCTTTTACAGATTCTAGGTGTGCTGCGTCTGTGCCTTTCTCTTCAAGGAAAGTAACCAAGTCAGTCAGGCTAACGATTGAGATAATCGCACAACCGAAGTCACGCTCAACTTCTTGAATCGCAGACAGTTCGCCTTTGCCCTTCTCTTGACGGTCGATAGCAACAAGCACACCCGCTAAATCAGCGCCATTTGCTTGGATGATTTCCATCGACTCACGAATCGCAGTACCTGCAGTGATCACGTCGTCCACTAACATGATGCGACCTTCAAGTGCGCTACCGACAAGGTTGCCACCTTCACCGTGGTTTTTTGCTTCTTTGCGGTTGAAGCAGTAAGGCGTGTCTACATCGTGGTGATCCGCCAGTGCAACCGCTGTCGTCGTTGCAATTGGGATACCCTTGTATGCAGGGCCAAATAGTACATCGAACTCAATGCCAGAATCAGCCAATGCTGCTGCGTAGAAGCGACCTAAGCGTGCTAGGTCACGACCTGTATTAAACAATCCAGCATTGAAGAAGTAAGGGCTCTTACGGCCAGACTTTAAAGTAAACTCACCAAACTTAAGTACTTCTTTCTCTAGTGCAAATTCAATAAATTCACGTTGATATGCTTTCATGTTTTTCCTCTACGTTTATTCAATAAAACTTAACTTACGCTCTGCACTACTCTTTCGAGTTTTACAGACAAAAAAATAGCCCCTTATGAAAGGAGCTATCTAAAAACTATTCTGCTAACGCCGACTTCTGCGCTTCAACAATATCAGCAATACCCTTATTCGCCAGGGCTAAAAGCTGCATCAGCTCTTCGTGGCTGAACGGTTCACCTTCTGCAGTGCCTTGAATCTCAATCATCTTACCGTCTTCCGTCATTACAACGTTCATGTCGGTATCGGCTGCTGAGTCTTCAACGTACTCAAGGTCACACAGTGCTTGTGCACCAACGATGCCCACTGAAACTGCCGCTACGTGGCCTTTCATTGGGTTCTTTTTCAGTTTACCGCTTGCTAGTAGGCTGTTGATAGCATCAGCCATTGCAACGCTTGCACCTGAGATAGAAGCAGTACGAGTACCGCCGTCTGCTTGGATAACATCACAATCTACAGTGATCATGATTTCACCCATTACTTTCAGGTCAACAACAGCACGTAGGCTACGAGCGATCAGACGTTGGATTTCCATCGTACGACCACCTTGCTTGCCGCTCGCCGCTTCACGACGGTTACGAGTGTGCGTTGCACGTGGCAGCATGCCATATTCAGCGGTTACCCAACCCTTTCCTTGACCTTTTAACCAACGCGGTACGTTTTCTTCTACCGTCGCATTACATAGAACTTTAGTGTTGCCGAACTCAACTAATACAGAACCTTCAGCATAAGCTGTGTAGTTACGAGTAATTTTAATTGGACGAATTTGATCTACAGCGCGGTCATTTGGACGCATTGGTATCTACCTTATTAACAGTCTGAAGTGATTTACTATCGAAAGAGTGCATCACCTAAGAAAGGGGTGAGACAGTTTTGATTGGGGCAAGATTATATAGCAGTTTATCGTGCAAAGCTATCCATCATGAAAGGCGACAGGCTTCGAGAGCACACCATATCGTGATACTATGCGTGCGCGTTATTTTCAGAATGATAAAAGACAGGAAAATTCGATGATTTATAGTATGACCGCGTACGCACGCAAAGAAGTAAAAGGCGATTGGGGCACGGCAGTATGGGAAATCCGTAGTGTAAACCAACGCTACCTAGAAACTTACTTCCGTATGCCTGAACAGTTCCGTGGTTTAGAGCCAATCTTGCGTGAGCGTTTCCGTAAGCGTCTAGCGCGCGGTAAGGTTGAATGTAACCTACGCTTTGAAGCAAACCCTGCTGCAAAGGGCGAGCTAAGCATTAACGAAGGTTTGGCTCAGCAAGTAATCAATGCGGCGAACCAAGTAATGACGATGACTGGCGAAGACAGCCGTTTGAACCCATTCCAAGTCATGAACTGGCCTGGCGTGATGGAAACGCCAGAGCAAGACATGGATGCGATCAACAAAGATCTGCTAGACGCATTCAACGATGCTATCGCAGAGTTCATTGATGCTCGTGCTCGTGAAGGTGAGAACATGAAGGCGCTAATCGTACAGCGCTTAGATGCTATCACTGAAGAAGTCGTGAAAGTTCGTGCGCGTATGCCTGAAATCCTAGAGTGGCAACGTGAGCGTCTTCTTACCAAATTTGAAGATGCGAAAATCGAACTGGAAGGTTCTCGTGTTGAGCAAGAGCTTATCCTACTGGCACAGAAGTCAGACGTAGCAGAAGAGCTAGATCGTCTAGATTCTCACGTGAAAGAAGCAAATGCAGTACTGAAGAAAGGTGGCGCTTGTGGTCGTAAACTAGACTTCATGATGCAAGAGTTCAACCGTGAGTCAAACACGCTAGCGTCTAAATCTATCAGCACAGACATCACGGCATCAGGCGTAGAGCTTAAGGTTCTTATCGAACAGATGCGTGAGCAGATCCAGAACATTGAATAACAACCTGTAAGCTGCACAAAATAAAGAGTAATCAGCCTAATCTGTGTTGATTAACTAACAGTGTTGATTAGATCAAAAGGAGCTCCTATTTTTAGGGGCTTTTTTTGTGGATATAGTAATGACAATCAGGGTTAGTCAGTAAGTTGGTAGTTACGCAGAAGATTTACTTAGAGCAAAAGATAGATACAGCGATAGATAGAACGAGATGACTCACGTAAAACAGGATTTTTGAATATTTAGAGAGGGTATTGCAAGTGAAGGAGAGTATTTCGGTAAAACTGAGGGGAAACAGATTTGAGAGAGAAAGTGACGCAAGTTGCTAATGCAACCTGCGCCGACTTAAAATCTTATAGAGCTACAACGTTTGCAGCTTGAAGACCTTTTTGGCCTTGCTCTACTTCGAAAGACACTTGTTGGCCTTCTTTAAGAGTCTTGAAACCTTCAGAAGCGATTGCACGGAAGTGTACGAATACGTCAGCGCCGCCGTTGTCTTGAGTTAGGAAACCGAAGCCTTTCTCTTCGTTAAACCATTTTACTACGCCGTTTACTTTGTTAGACATGATGTGTCCCTTATATAAAAATAAAAAATTAATCGCCAAAAGTGCGATGCGCTGAAAGCTTGAATTATTTAATGTATCTATGAAGCTAAGGGAAACACTGAGAATAACAATGAAGCAATACTAAGGGTTCTACTTTACAACTGGATGTTTCATTTAATAACCCTGAGAACAGAGCGACGTCATTCTTGGTGATCTGAGCCTGCTTGTAAAGCGTTATTTGGACAATTTGATGTTTTTTTGTTCAACCGACTTAAATTAAAAGCCCAACGATATCGTTGGGCTTCATTTATAAAACTTTAACCTTCAAAGTGTTACTCATCTGGCTGCTTGGTTCTAAGGTCTACATACGGCCAATAATGATGTCCAACACGAATCAACAATGTTGCTGCGGCCAAGATAAATGCCGCTAAAGATAACCAAACGATCAATACCGCATCGAGTTCTTTCATGCCCAAAGTGATGTAACGAGCAATCGCCATCATCGCGATATAGATCGGGTATCGCACTGGAATCTTACCGTTCATCACAAACTGCTGAACCATCGCCAACACTTCTAAATAGATAAACATCAGCAGAATGTCAGTCAATTGCACTCGGCGTTCAGCGAAGACATGCATGAACTCTTCGACCATCGCAAACAAGGTCGCGAGCGTGATCGCCACCAGTAATACCGCTTCCATAATGTGGAATACTTTTAAAAACGGCTTACTAAAAGATTTAGGTAAGTTAGAAGGCATAGTCACTCTTCAAGAAATAATTAATCCAGTCTCTACAATAGCATGCATCAATATAAGTCGCGTACTCTCAAAGCATTAACGCCATCAATTACACACGCTATATAGAAGCAACAGATACAAAAATGGCCCCACATTCACTGCAGAGCCATCTGTTTGTCTTTTACGTAGCGACTTGTTAGTGGCTAATTAGCCTTAAAGTAGAATCAGGTAAGTTAAGAACACCACACACAGTCCGTAGATAAGCGGGTGTACTTCTTTGCGCTTGCCTGCCACAACCATTGTGAATGCGTAGCTGATGAAGCCCATCGCCATACCGTTCGCTGGAGAGAAGCTTAGCACTGTGAACATGATGGTAAAGAAGGCTGCAATGCGTGACTCTTTCTTTTCCCAGTTTATCTGACCAAGACGACCTACCATGTAGATGCCAACCACTACCATCGCCGGTGCAACCATTGCAGCGGAGAAGATAGAGAAGATTGGGTATAGGAAAAGTGAGATTAGGAACAGACCAGCCACCATGACTGCTGCCAAGCCCGTTTTCGCACCTTGAGAAGACGCAATGCCAGACTCAGAGAAAGCAGTGATCGATGTGGTACCAAGAATCGAACCAATCACAGTACCGCCCGCATCTGCTACTAGAGCCGATTTCGCGTTTGGCACCTTGCCGTCTTTATCGATGATGCCCGCATCACGGCCAACACCAACAATCGTGCTCAAGCCATCAAAGAAATCGACAATCAAGAAGATAAGTACGATGAACAGTAGGTCGAACATTTTCTCTGGCGTGAAAGCAGAGAAATCAAAGATAGCGCCGAAGCTACCAGCCATGCTTGGCGGCATAGCAATGAACTGTTCTGGAATTGGTGCATTTGAAGTGCCCATGAAGACGTCAGCAAGAATCGTCAACACGATAGCAGAAACGAACGAGATGAACGTTGCTAGCTTGATGTCACGAACCATACAACCCAGCGCGATGAAGATGCTCACGTAAGCGATGATCACCTTTGGATCGGAAATGTCGCCTAAGCCAACCAGTACGAATGGGTTAGAAACGATGATGCCTGCATTCTTAAGACCTAAGAAAGCAATGAACAGTCCGAGAGACACGGTAATCGCCAACTTCAAATCTTCAGGAATCGACTCAATCATCGATTTACGGATATTGGTTAACGAGAACGCGAGGTACAGGATACCTGACAGGAAGATGCCGAACAGCGCCTCATTCCAAAGTACTGCGACTGAACCACTTAATAGTAAGCCTTTGAAGAAGCCGTTCATGCTCATGCCCGGCGCAAGCATCACTGGGTAGTTGCCCCAAATGCCCATAATTAGGGTTGCGATTGCCGCAGACAGAGCCGTTGCAGTAAACACGGCACCTTTGTCCATGCCTGGAATATCACCCAAAATTGCTGGGTTAACCGCCAGAATGTAACTCATCGCCAAGAAAGTAATGAAACCTGCGTACAGCTCAGTGCCAATCGTGGTTTTTCTTTCAGTGATTTTAAACATCGAATCAAGCGAGCCAGAGGTGTTCTGGGCTTTCAGGGTGGAATCGGTACTCACAACAAAACCTTTGCAATAAATTAAGAATTTGGTGATTCAAATGCTGTGAGAATAGAGAGGTCTCTACACTAAAAACTGTAGTCACCAAGGTAGGCTCGGTAGTAGAAACATCTAGTCCATATCACTAGATATATACAGCATTTAATCGTTTGCGCGGATTGTAAGGATTGAGATTAAAACTTCAACAAATTTTGTCCAGATCACATAAAAAAGTACCGATGATGAGTCATTACATTTATACAAAGATCCTTGAGAAGATCATTCGCTAATAAATAACGATCAAGCCAGTTGTTCTCAATCATCTAAATATGCTACTCTTCGCCTCCATTTTTCTGACCTAATTTTCACCAGTTGCTTCTATTAGTTTTACTCGTTATCTCTTTATAGACGTAACCAACGGAACAACAATTAGAGTCAGTGCTATCTTTTATAGTGTAGGTTTATCACCTTCACTCAATCCAACCAACAGTGGAAATATACAGATGGGCAAAGGTACTCTTTACATCGTATCTGCACCTAGTGGCGCAGGTAAGTCGAGCTTGATCTCAGCAATGCTAGAAACCAATCCAACCTACGCAATGAAGGTATCTGTTTCACACACCACTCGCGGTATGCGCCCTGGTGAAGAAAATGGTGTCCACTACCACTTCGTAGAGAAGCATCATTTTGAAGACCTTATTACTAAAGGTGAATTCCTAGAGTACGCTGAAGTTTTCGGCAACTACTACGGTACTTCACGCGTTTGGATTGAAGAAAACCTAAACCGCGGTATCGATGTATTCCTAGATATCGACTGGCAAGGTGCTCGTCAGATCCGTGAACAAATGCCTCAAGCGAAGAGTGTCTTCATTCTTCCACCATCAAATGGTGAACTAGAGCGTCGTTTGAATGTTCGCGGTCAAGACAGCGACGAAGTTATTGCGAAACGCATGAGCGAAGCAAAATCAGAGATTTCTCACTATGCAGAATATGATTATGTGATCGTGAATGACGACTTTGATGCAGCCCTAATGGACTTCAGAGCTATCATTCGTGCGGAGCGCTTAAAAGAAGATAAGCAAGCAGCGAAATACAGCGGCATGCTTACAGCACTACTGGCGGAATAATCTCTGATACCAATCGTAGTAAACAACTGGTCATTCTAGCTTGTGAAAAAGCCTGATAACGTCGTTAGAATTTTTGATTGTAGGGTCACTACTTATCGAAAAATTCTGCCTTGTTCTCAAACTTTTTTTCGGCGCTATCTCTGAACACTTATTTACTGTGATTGGTATAACTAGATTTTCCATTGAGATAAGTATACGGTGATCTAGAAAGTCTCTAGTTAAACTTGTATACTTTCTCGTCATCAAAAATTTATTAGTTAATTACTATTTGGAGTCCTCATGGCACGCGTAACTGTTCAAGACGCTGTTGAAAAAGTTGGCAACCGTTTCGACCTAGTTCTTATTGCGGCTCGCCGCGCACGTCAAATGCAAACTGGCGGTAAAGATTCACTAGTGCCTGAAGAAAACGATAAGCCAACGGTTATCGCTCTTCGCGAAATCGAAGAAGGTCTTATCACTAAAGACGTACTAGATGCTCGTGAGCGTCAAGAGCAACAAGAGCAAGAAGCGGCTGAACTTGCAGCAGTAAGCAGCATCGCTCACACTCGTTAAGAACGTCATTCGAACTAATTAACCTTCCGGGCCTTTAATTTGTATCTATTCGATAGCCTCAAAGACGTTGCCCAAGAATACCTAACAGAGCCTCAAATTGAGGCTCTGCGTCAATCTTATGTGGTAGCGAGAGACGCCCATGAAGGGCAAACCCGCTCAAGCGGTGAACCATACATTATCCACCCTGTAGCTGTTTCAAGAATCCTGGCAGAAATGCGTCTGGATATCGAAACCCTGCAAGCTGCTCTGCTTCATGATGTCATCGAAGACTGTGATGTCACTAAAGAAGATCTAGAGGAAAAATTTGGCAATACCGTTGCTGAATTGGTTGATGGTGTATCTAAGCTGGATAAGCTTAAATTTCGTGATCGCAAAGAAGCGCAAGCAGAGAACTTCCGCAAGATGGTTCTCGCCATGGTGCAAGACATCCGCGTTATCTTGATCAAATTAGCTGACCGTACTCACAACATGCGCACGCTTGGGGCACTTCGTCCTGACAAAAAGCGTCGTATTGCTCGTGAAACCCTAGAGATTTATTCTCCACTAGCTCACCGTCTTGGTATTCATAACATCAAGACCGAACTAGAAGAGCTGGGCTTTGAAGCCCTCTATCCTAACCGTTATCGCGTACTTAAAAACGTAGTGAAAGCTGCGCGTGGTAACCGTAAGGAGATGATTCAACGTATCCATAGCGAAATTGAAGGCCGCCTTGAAGAGGTCGGTTTGCCTGCTCGCGTACTTGGTCGTGAAAAAAACCTGTTCTCCATCTACAACAAGATGAAAACCAAAGAGCAGCGCTTCCACACCATTATGGACATCTACGCTTTCCGCGTCGTGGTTGATACCCCAGATACTTGTTATCGCGTACTTGGTCAGGCTCACAGCCTGTACAAGCCTCGTCCTGGCCGCATGAAAGATTACATTGCGGTACCAAAAGCCAACGGCTACCAATCTCTGCACACATCAATGATCGGCCCTCACGGGGTGCCAGTTGAGGTTCAGATCCGTACTGAAGATATGGATCAAATGGCAGACAAAGGTGTCGCGGCGCACTGGTCTTACAAAGGCAACGGCTCACGCAGCAGCAATGGCACAACCGCACAGGTTAAAGCACAACGTTGGATGCAGAGCTTACTTGAGCTACAACAAAGCGCAGGTAACTCATTCGAATTCATTGAAAACGTTAAGTCTGATCTGTTCCCAGATGAGATCTTCGTGTTCACGCCGAAGGGTCGCATTGTCGAACTTCCTGCAGGCGCAACAGCGGTCGATTTTGCTTACGCGGTGCATACCGACGTCGGCAACATGTGTGTAGGTGCTCGTGTAGACATGAACCCTTACCCACTCAGCAAATCGCTGAAGAACGGTCAAACCATTGAGATCATCAGTGCTCCGGGCGCACGTCCGAATGCTGCATGGCTCAACTACGTAGTGACATCTCGTGCGCGTACTAAGATCCGTCAGGTTCTGAAAACCATGCGCCGTGAAGAGTCTATTACGCTAGGTCGCCGTCTACTGAATCACGCACTTGGCGAACACTCTATTGCCGATATCGGCCAAGAGAATCTAGAACATGTATTGTCTGACTTACGCCTAGAAAGCGTTGAAGACTTACTGGCGTCGATTGGTCTTGGTGAGCTGATGAGTATCGTTATTGCTCGTCGCCTGCTTGGTGATGCAGACGAATTGACTGAAGTAGAAAACAACAGCGACACACCGAGGAAGAAACTTCCGATCCGTGGTGCTGAAGGTCTACTACTGACGTTCGCTAACTGTTGTCACCCGATTCCAGATGATCACATCATTGCCCATGTATCTCCAGGTCGTGGCCTTGTGGTTCACCGTGAAACGTGTCCAAACGTTCGTGGTTACCAGAAAGAACCAGACAAATACATGGCAGTTGAATGGTCTGACGATTACGACCAAGAGTTCACCGCTGAACTTCAGGTTGATCTGCAGAACCACCAAGGTGCACTGGCTGAGTTAACTAACGTTATCTCGAAAACAGGCTCTAACATTCACGGTATTTCAACCGAAGAACGTGATGGCCGCCTGTACACAGTGACAATCTTGCTGACCACCAAAGATCGTGTTCACCTTGCAAGTATTATGAAGAAGCTTCGTGTGATGCCACACGCGCTGAAAGTAAGACGTCGTAAGAACTGATCAAAGTAAAGATGAGGGATTCGAGATGGCGAGATGCGAAGAACAAAAAACTTCATGACTCACTATCTTGGCTCCACATCTGCTTTTAGTTTTTTTGAATATCGATAGATAAAGCAGATGAGAGATACGAGTCTCGAGATGCGAAGAGCAAAAGCTTTTCACCACTCAGCCTTTCGTATTTCGAGTCTGCTTTAATTTTTTGTACTGCCCTATTCCTCTCATATCCCATTTACATACATCCCGTACTCGCTCTTAGTCTTTTCGTATCCCGTTTACTCGCATCCCGTATCTGCTTCTAAGCTTTATCCTGTACAAAAATCCAGTAAAATGCTTGAATAGATTATCTCTCTTACGTTTATGAGCCTTGTTATGTCACAGCTTTTATCTGCTATCCCTCTCAACTCTTTATCTGGAGTCGGCGCAAAAGTCGCAGAGAAACTGGAAAAGGTTGGGCTTAACAACGTACAAGACTTACTATTTCACCTCCCTTTACGCTACGAAGATAGAACACGCATCTATCCGATCGTAAAACTGCACGCGGGCTTATGGGCTGCGGTGCAAGGCAAGGTGATGCACGTCGATACCATTTTCGGTAAACGTAAGATGCTCGCAGTAAAGATCAGCGATGGTAACGGCACCATCACGCTGCGCTTTTTCAACTTTACGGCAGGAATGAAGAATAACTTTACCGAAGGCAAACAAGTGCATGCCTACGGTGAAATCAAGCGCGGCAATATGGGACTGGAGATTGTTCACCCTGACTACAAGTTCTTTGCACCAAGGCAGAAACCAGATGTGGAAGCGAACCTAACTCCGGTGTACCCAACCACCGAAGGGCTAAGACAAGTCACACTGCGCAACCTCACTGACCAAGCGCTCGACCTAATAGACAAAGCGGCGGTTAACGAACTTCTTCCGTCAGGTTTATACGACCACCAAATCACCCTTGCACAAGCACTGCATACCATTCATAGACCACCTCCAGGTATCGACCTAGAGCTGTTTGATGAAGGTAAACACCCTGCGCAGCTGCGCCTGATTATGGAAGAACTGCTTGCTCAAAACCTGTCGATGTTGTCTGTTCGAAGCAAAGGACAGCAAGACAAGGCGATGCCTTTTCCTCCAGTGAATACTCTGAAAGATAAGTTGTTGGCTCAGCTGCCGTTTTCTCCAACCAATGCTCAAGCACGAGTGACTAAAGAGATCGAAGCTGACCTTGAGAAGCCGCACCCTATGATGCGTTTAGTGCAGGGTGATGTGGGCTCAGGTAAAACCTTAGTCGCTGCACTCGCGGCGGTTCGCGCACTGGAACACGGTCAGCAAGTAGCCCTGATGGCACCAACTGAACTATTAGCCGAACAGCACGCAATCAACTTTGCTAACTGGTTTGAAGCAATGGGCATTCAAGTCGGTTGGCTCGCAGGTAAACTCAAAGGCAAAGCTCGTGAAACCGAACTGGCGCGTATTGCCAGTGGCGAAGCACAAATGGTGGTCGGTACTCATGCCCTGTTCCAAGAACATGTCGAGTTCAAAAACCTTGGTCTAGTGATCATTGATGAGCAACACCGATTTGGTGTCCACCAGCGATTAGAGCTGCGTGAGAAAGGCGCCAAACAAGGCTATTACCCACATCAGTTGGTGATGACCGCAACGCCGATTCCGCGAACGCTCGCCATGACGGCCTATGCCGACCTCGAAACCTCAATCATTGATGAGCTACCACCGGGACGAACACCAATTCAAACCGTAGCGATCCCTGATACCAAACGTGATGACATTGTCGAGCGAGTGCGTAATGCGTGTCTCAATGAAGGCAAGCAAGCGTATTGGGTGTGTACACTGATTGATGAATCAGAAGTATTAGAAGCTCAAGCCGCGGCTGACACTGCAGAAGAGCTGCAACGAAAGCTGCCAGATGTGAAAATTGGCTTGGTGCACGGCCGAATGAAGCCCGCTGAGAAACAGGCAGTAATGCGAGAGTTCAAGGAGAACAAGCTTCATCTGTTGGTCGCGACTACCGTGATTGAAGTGGGCGTGGATGTGCCGAATTCGAGCTTAATGATCATCGAGAACCCAGAACGTCTTGGTCTAGCACAACTGCACCAGTTACGAGGCCGTGTCGGCCGTGGTTCGGTCGCAAGTCACTGTGTATTGCTGTATCACTCACCGCTGTCTAAAACCGCTCAGAAGCGCTTAGGTGTACTACGTGAAAGTAACGATGGCTTTGTTATTGCTCAGCGAGATCTAGAGATTCGTGGCCCCGGCGAACTGCTTGGCACCAAACAGACAGGCTTGGCGGATTTCAAGATTGCCGATCTAGTTCGTGACCAGCGTTTAATCCCAGAAGTTCAGCGTATTGCACGTCATATTCACGATAGCTACCCAGACAACGCCAAGGCGATCATCAACCGCTGGCTGGGTGAACGCGATGTTTATTCGAAGGCTTAGTTAGCCCTCATATTCCGGCTTAAAACGCAAAAAGGCTTCCATCTGGAAGCCTTTTTCATGCGCGTTACTTTCATCAATCAAGAGCGAGATTCCCTACTCGTTCGTCCCTCACAATAGGGAATGACGATCAAAGTAAACTTCAATCATCAAGGTCCATGGTTAGCAATTCGTCCCCCCCGAGAGGGAAGAATGACCGAGTCGGGGGATCTCTTAACAGCTCCCTAAACCAAACTTATCGTCGGCACTCGGACATATAATAACTAGGGCTTAACCGGGAAACTGATCTGCGCCTTCAAGCCACCTTCACTGCGATTATTGACCACCACCGCACCTTGATGTTGGCTAACGATACGTTTCACAATCGCCAAACCTAAACCTGTTCCTTCACTGCCACGAGCGGTGTCACCACGTGTGAACGGTTCAAACAACTTACCGACCTGGTCTTGCGGGATCCCAGGGCCATTATCTTCAACGGTCACCCAAGCCAGTTTATTATCCGCCGTCATGCCAGTCGATACCTTGACCCAGCCATTACCGTAACGCAGCGCATTCACCACCAAGTTACTCACGGCACGCTTCATCGCGATCGGGTTACCTAGCGCAGGCTTCATTGACTCTGGAATATCGGTTTCAATCAGAACCTCGTAGCCACCCTCAGAGCTTGATACTTCACGAGCAATATCATCGACAAATACCTCTTGGAATGAATTTCGATCAACGGGTTTTAAATAATCCATAAACTGACTGATGATCTCATTACACTCTTCGGTATCACTGATGATGCCTTCCGCTAAGTAACTGTCTTCTGGCGACATCATCTCTGTCGCCAAACGAATACGCGTGAGTGGTGTACGCAGGTCATGACTGATACCCGCCATTAGTAGGGCTCTATCTTCTTCCAATTCTTGGATGCCTTTAGACATCTGGTTAAAGGCTCGAGTTACCGAGCGAATCTCTTGTGCGCCTTGAACTGGCAATGGCGGTGGAATATCACCTCGCCCGACACCTTGCGCCGCTTTCTCTAGCGCTATCAACGGACGGTTTTGCAATCGGATAAACAGCCAACCACCTGCGACAATCAACAGCGCCATGATCAGACTGTTACGAAACAGTGGTGCAAAATCCTCTTCTTGCAGCTCTGATAACGGAATACGAATTAAAGAGTTGGGTAACTGCGCAATGTCCATCCACAGCACATAGCTCTCTTTACCCAAGATCAGCCGCACTTCAGTTTCAGAACCCAGCTCCTTGGTCATCTCCTCACTCATCAGGTCGATTGCTACTGCATGGTAATACTCACCCGCGGCTTCGCTGTTTTTCGCGTGAACAGTTACCCCTAGCTGCTCAAGTACACGCTGACGTAGTGGCGCATCAATCTCGATATCACTTCCTTGGTCCAATACCAGGTTTAGCTCGTGTGCCAGAATCTTATTAAACTGCTGCAAACTTGGCATCAACGCATAGTTAAAAACCGCGTAATAAGAAAAAATTTGGCTAGCGACCAATAGCGTTAAGAAAAGCACTATCGACTGAGTAAAGGAGCTACGTATACGCATGGGGTACCCGAGATGTAGAAAGATAAAGAAAGTGTTATATGACTATAACTCTAAACCATTGTGCTGAATAGAAAACGGGCCATCGCATATTAATGAGATGACCCGTAAGATTCACAGAATCGATAAAGCTGCTGTAGAGCTTATTAAGCTGAATTACACAGCTTTGCCATCTGGAACGAATACATAACCCAAGCCCCACACCGTTTGGATGTAGCGAGGTTTGCTTGGATCTTCTTCAACTAGACGACGCAGACGTGAAATCTGAACATCGATAGAACGTTCCATTGCTGAATACTCACGACCACGAGCCATGTTCATCAGCTTATCGCGAGACATTGGCTCACGAGCATTCGTTACCAATGACTTAAGTACCGCAAATTCACCCGAAGTAAGAGGCATTGGCTCTTCACCGCGGAACATTTCGCGAGTACCTAGGTTCAAACGGAATTCACCAAATTCAACCACAGACTCTTCTGTACTTGGTGCGCCCGGCGCTTCAATGACTTGGCGACGCAGTACCGCTTTAATACGAGCAAGCAGTTCACGTGGGTTAAATGGTTTTGGCAGGTAATCATCAGCACCCACTTCCAAGCCCACAATGCGATCCACTTCATCACCCTTTGCTGTAAGCATCAGGATTGGTAGCGAGTTGTTTGCGTTTCGTAAACGACGACAGATCGATAGACCATCTTCGCCCGGCAACATTAAATCCAATACCATCAAGTGAAAATTTTCACGGGTTAACAGGCGGTCCATCTGCTCACTGTTTGCCACGCTACGCACTTGAAAGCCCTGCTCTGACAGATAGCGCTCTAACAGTGCACGTAAACGAGCATCGTCATCGACCACTAAAATTTTGTAGTTTTCTTGCATGTAATGGTTCCACCTATTAAAGCTTAAACCTAAGGTTAAGCATTCTTGGTAAATTGTATATTGGTATAAGACATTAAAAATGTAACGCGGATTTCAGTAGC